>NZ_JBXUNO010000001.1:1827487-1903656 GCF_057197025.1 Bacillus sp. LSHTCR4
TCTGCTTGTATTGCTTTTTCTTCTTTTTTTGACTTTGGTTCTTTATTTTCTTTCTCTGCTTGTATTGCTTTTTCTTCTTTTTTTGACTTTGGTTCTTTACTTTCTTTCTCTGCTTGTATTGCCTTCACCGTACGTTCTGGTCCTTTACCTTCTTTCTCTACTTGTATTGCTTTCTCTTTTTTCTCTGACTCTGTTTGTTTACTTTTCTTATTTTCTCTTATTTCATGAGATTTCTCTAGAGCAATCAGTATTTCCCCTTTGTAAACTTTGTTCCATATTTTCTTACCAACCCATGGATTTTTCATCACCATCCCCCCACTAATGAAACTCATAAAAATATATTTTTGTACGCGACCATTTCATTATTATATATGTTTTATAAAACTAAAAAAAACATTGTCTTTTTATCAAAGACAATGCTTTTTTAGTTTTACACTTGTACTTGTTGCACTTGTAAAACTTTCACAGTAAGATCCAGTACAATTTTCTCACGAAGAGTCTCAAATGATTCGTTTAATTCTGTTGGACAAGGAGAGAAGTCTAATTCAAAAAATTGAGCGCTAACTAATTCGCAATATGGTTGTTCGTTATAAAAAACAGTATTTTCAAAGAAGTATTTGTCTAAACGTGGTAAGTCACCATTTTTAGGATTAATAAAGTGAGATGTAGTATCTGAGGAAGAAGCTACTATTGCTAGTGATAGAAAATCAGTTTCTGTCAAATCTGCAAAACCAGAAAATGGAACATTTGCGATGCGATCAAATAGTACTGAATTACATCCACTACCTGCATATTCAATGTTTTTACGAATATATCCTTGTACAAATAACTTTGCTCTTGTAACTCGGCGGTAATTTGTACCTGGTACTGGAGTGAATGCTACTGGAACTAACTTACACTGTGTTAAAAATACGTTTTTTAACACACGTTTAATTTCGGATGCTGCAGGTGCTAATGGAACATCTGATTCTACAACAATTTGAATTGTTCTTTCGGCTAATACCACCGGAATTTTTACAATCGGTGCTCCTGGTGTAAGAATTGGTGCTGCTGCCTCATCACTTAATGGTGTTTGGGTTTGTCCTACTACCTGACATGGTACATTAATTGGACATTGTTCACTCATAATATATAATCTCCTTTATAAAAAAAAATTAGAGTTTTTCAACTCTCTATACTGTATATGTACTTTTTCTATTAATGCGTGGGTTTGTATCATAGTCACTTTTATCATTTGCGAAATAAGAGATTCATTTCCCCTTGATAGTTAAAAACACATAAATTAATAAAAGGAGCCTATACTGATATCTACCTATATAAAATAGAATTTCTCGACTTTTTTCTGTTAGAGCTAATAGGTGTTCCAAAATTAATTTTTCAAGAGTCTTTTATTCCATCTAACAAAGGATAATATTCAATAAGAACCATTTACCGACTTTTTAATATCCACAAAATAGAAGATCACGACTAATTTATCTTTTTATAAAAAATAAAAACGGACTAAAAAAGCCAGTTTTTGCACTCAATATATTATAAAATATTCTTATTATTGAACTAATCATTTTATTTTCTAATGTTTTGATAGAGTTTTTAAAAACTCTATCAAAACATTCTAGTCATCTGTCTTTCCCTTTAAACTCTTTACTTTGTACACATCTTACACTCTCTGCCCATTCATCTATTATCCACAAAATAAGTATCATACGCCTTATCAAAAACATATCCTAGTTTTTCAGCTAGTTTTGCAGATGTAGTATTCGCTGCATCCCAGTTTGGATATATCCCTTTTTCTAAACAGTCCAAGATTAGTGCTGCACTAACTATAGTCGCCAATCCTTTTCTTCTATAATTGTGATCAGTCGCAACTTCAATTTCAATGCCATCATCATAAATGCTATATGATGATGCACCGCATACAACTTCTCCTTTATACAAAATACAATACCCTATACCTCGGTTTATATAATCTTCTACTGATTGAAATTGACTTGTAAAATCTTTAGAGACTTTATGTAATGTAGGGTTATTTACAATATGTTCATCTATTCTTCTTAACTCGTATCCTTTTGGAAGCGCTGATATAAGAGATTGTAATTTTGAACGATCAAAAACTTCTGCATTACGTTTAAATTTATAGCGTAAAAACTTATCTATTTTTCTTTTGTAAAATGTTTCTAAAAGCTTTTTCCATTCTACACTATTTACGATGACTAACATTCTATCAGGAATGTTTCGAAGCAATTCTTCTGTTTCTTTCACCTTTGAATCCCCAGCGTAAAATGTAAAGATCCCTACCGTAATTTGCGCTACTGTTGGATTTTCAAGATCATTTACCCAAGCGGTACCCATATGTCCTTGTAAATAAGAAAGTAAAACAACGTTATTGAAATCTTCGAACATAGTAACTAATTTTTCTCTTGTATGTATATTCGCTTCATATATCATTTACATTCCTGCTTTCTTTAGAATTAATGTACTTCTACTCTTTTCTACATATAAGCAAACGTCTACTACATTCCATATAATTATAAATTATTCATAAATATAAAATTATTATAACATTTAATCAAAAAGTAAATGACTTTCTAGTGTATAGGTTTACAGATAATATACTTAATAATAATTCGCAATCTATAATCTTTTATTATGTAAAACCCTTAACATTAGTTTAAGGGTTCATTTAAAAATATATGTTATAACTCATTCTTATAAACAAATGATTCTGTTCCTCCGTTTTTATATACTTTAGTCACTTTAACAACTGATGTGTACGTATTATCGTCATTCGATATTATCTTTTTCATCTCTTCTATTTCAGCATTACCAGTTCCACTCTCTATCCTCAAACAATTCGAAATGTTGAGGTATCCACTCGATGCGAAAAGAATAATAAACGTAAGATCAGGGAAATTAATGAACAGTATTCCAAACTTTAAAGGATTCGTAGCCGTATCAGATAATACTAGTCGGAAACTTAATAATTCAGGCACTTGAACAAAATCTTTAGAAACAATTGCTTCACCTATTATAGTAATTTGTTTTACTACATTTCCCATCTCATCTATAAACTCAGTACAACTAGGCGCATCAATTGTTTTTGCTTGAAGTGATAAATTCAATTCTGAATTGTGAAAGTCAAAAAAGAGTGTGCTTCCCTCTGTTAAACATTGCGGACAAACGTTTCCAAGTAGACTGAAATCCTCTTCAATAAATTTGACTTTCGTTTTACAACTACAAACTTTTCCTATTCGAATTGCATCAATCTTAGAGCAATCTACAAAAATAACCTCATCGTCCTCTTGTACGAAGGATACGACACCATTCTTCTTATTAAATGAAAGAAAATAAGATACAACAATTTCATTTCCGGCAATTACAATACTCTCAACTTTTGTAAAAGGCTCTAGACTTCGCAAAAATTCACAAATACTATTTTGGCAACATCGATCATTTCGTTTCGGCTCACAACCCACTTACACTCCATCCCTTCTCTATATGTTTTATCTCATACACATAATATGAGCGGGATATGAGAAAAGCTTGGACAATATAACTTTAACGTAGGAATATATTTGCCTACTTATCGCATTAAAAATGAGTACTAACACATAAATTTCCCTATAAATACATATAACAATTTCATCTTTCATGAAAAAAACGTTATAATGAAGTGTAGCCTCTACGATTACGTTATAAAGGAGATTAAAACAATGGCTAAAATTAAAGTATACCAAGCAAAAGAAGAAAATATGGAAGCAGTAAAAAACATCATTGATGTTGAAGAACAAAATCCAACTGCTGAAAACTTACAAAATCTATACGCATGTGTATTAGATACTGAAGATATGGCATTGCCTGAATCATACATTGAAGAAGATATCTTAATTGATTCTATTGAAGTTATGGTTAACGCTTCTCAAAGCAAAATAAGAGACTTAGGTGCTTACGATGTAATCGAAGTTCAAAACAAAGGTAAGAAAACACAAATTTTATTATTAGCAGACGAAGAATACGAAATCATCGAAGGCTAATCTAAATCCGTACATACGAAAAAGCTCCTTTCCAATTGGAAGGGAGCTTTTTCATTACGCTTTTGATGTTTCGCTCTTTTTATTCTTTTGTTGTTTTTTAATTACCATGCGCTCATTTCCCATAAAGAAAATAAATATGAATGCTAAACCAGCTGGTACCAATGCCCACATAAATGTTTGGACAATTGAGCTAGAAAGAGCATCAATAATTTTATCTAATATTTGCGGTGGAATTTGAGATCTTGCCGATTCTGATAAAATAGCTCTTGAATCTCCTAAAGTGTTTGTATTCATTCCCCCGTTCATACCTTTAAATGCTTCTTCTAATTGATCTTGGAAACCTGTTCTTTGGATCATTCCGAAGATTGTAATACCAAGCGTCATGCCTAATGAACGAATGAAGTTACTCGTTGAAGTCGCAGACCCTCGCTGTTCCATACCAAAGTTGTGGATAGCCGCCATACTTAGTACAGAGAATGAGAAACCAACTCCAAATCCAATAATAATCATATACACTGTTAATAATACACGACTTGTTTCTGGCGTTAATGTGCTTAATAAGAATAGTCCAATTAGCATAATAACAGCAGAAATAATCATAATGTTTCGGTAACTAAGCTTCGTTGTTAAAAACCCACCTAATTGCGCTGTTACAACTGATCCTAACATCATCGGTAATAGTAATAACCCTGAGTTTGTTGCGGTACCTCCGTATACACCTTGAATGAATAACGGAATGTATACAGTTGCTGACATAAACGCAGCACCATAACATAAAGCAATAATGGTACTCATTCCGAATAAGCGCTGCTTAAACATCTCAAATGATATGATTGGCTCTTCTACTTTTCGTTCAATAAAAATAAATGCAATAATTAAAATAGCGAATCCACCAAATAAAATTAAAATAAAGCTAGAATCCCAATCATATTTTTGTCCGCCAAGTTCAAGTGCAAACATTAAAGAAACTACTGCACCAACTAAAGTAATTGCGCCGAACCAATCAATTTTTTGTTTTCTATGAACTCGTGATTCTTTATAAAAGAATGTAATAAAAATAAGTGCTAAAATGCCAAGAGGTAAGTTAATGTAAAATACCCAGTGCCAACTAATATAATCTGTAATATATGCGCCAAGTAATGGCCCGAAAATACTTGATAATCCAAATACTGCTCCGAATAATCCACCCATTTTCCCGCGCTTTTCAGGAGGGAAAATATCAAAAACAATAGTAAATGCAATCGGTACTAATGCCCCGCCGCCAATACCTTGAATCGCACGATAAATACCTAACTGTGTAATGTTTTCAGCAGTACCACAAAGTGCCGAACCAATCATAAAGACGATTAAACCAAAAATAAAGAATCTCTTTCTTCCATACATATCTGATAGTTTACCGAAAATCGGCATACCTGCCATTTCTGCGACCATATAGGCAGAAACGACCCATACAAAGTTTTCAAGACCTCCTAAGTCACCAACGATCGTTCCCATCGCTGTTACGACAATGGTATTATCCATTGATGCCATTAAAATACCTAGCAATAAGCCCGCCACAATAAAGCCGAGCTTATTATTCTTCTCAACCATAACCTTGCTCTCCCTCATACTACTTATATTTGTTTATGTTCTTTTACGACTGTATTACCCTTTTGATTAAAACTAGTATGATATTCTACAACACTAATTTCACAGCCAGGGCCAATTGTAACGTTGTTTCCTCTCACTACGTCAGCAATCGTATGTTCTAAATAAATATCATCTCCTTCAACAATTGAAGTTTGGAGGTTTCCAACATGACTAATAAAAGGAAGAAATCTCGCTTTTTTACGAATCGTAATTTTTTTACCACCAATTTCTCTTACCTTACTCCCTTCATAACGAAGTGAGATTTGAATATTTTCAGAATTAAGTAATCCATCACTTTCAAGACCACCCGTTAGTGATAATTCCTCTACTTCAATATCTCCTTTCACATTTAAAGCACCTTTTACATCGACGAAATCACCTGAAAACTTCCCTGCAATATCTATCATACCTCTAACTTTTGTTTTTTCAATATGTGCATCACCATGCATTTGTGTATTACCGTATACTTTTACATATTCTGCATCTACATTTCCTTGTACTTCACTATCGCCATACACAACATAATTTTTCACTTTCATATTACCGCGTACATCACTCGTGCCGTATGTTTTAAATTCATTACAACTCATATCATTAGAAATCGTTCCTTCGCCGCGTATCTTCACTTTATTATAATCCCCGCCTGCTGAACTGCCAGAACCATTGACAGTAAGACTATGTGGATTTTCCATATTACTTTCTCCCTCCCATTAAACCTGCTTAATTTCTTTTACATTTGCGCTTTTATCAACAGTAAGAACGCCCGTATATTCAATGAGTTCAATCTCACAGTTCGGTCCCACTGTAACATTGTTTCCTCTTACCGTTCTTATGTGAGCATAATCAATATCGATATTGTCACCTTCTAATAGTTCAGCCTCTAACTGCATACCAAATACTGATTTAAACAGTCTACTAAAAGTACTTAGTCTATGTTTTACTTTAATCGTTTGACCGCCAATTTCTTTCGCTCGACATGTACCGTGAATATTAATATTTATTTCATCGGCGCTTAATAATCCGCCAATTGTAAATTGTCCTTCTGAAGAAAAAGTATCCACTTCACAATTACCGTCAATTGTTGCTTGACCATTAACTTTAAATTCTTCACCTGTGACATTTCCACCTATCGTACCTTTTCCTGCAATTTTCAAGCTGTTTGCCTTTACATTTTGCGTAATTGTAGCTTTTCCATCAATTCGCATCGTTTCAGCATGAACTGTGCCATCGACTTTACCAGATCCGCTAATTCGTGCACTGTTACTTTTCAAATCGCCAGTAACTGCTCCGTAACCGTTACATTCAAATTGCTCACATTCAACATTTCCATTCACAGTTCCTTTTCCGTTTAATTGCACTTTATGAAACTCGCCGCCATTCGATGAACCGTAACCATTTATAATCAAATTATCTGTACGCATACTTTCTCCTCCACTACAACAATTTAGTTTTTAATGCTTCGGTATATTTCATAATCGCTTCGCGTAAAACGATTTTGGTGCCTTTTTCAAAAATTAAGTCGTCCACGTTTGAAACTAAGAAACATGTAGAAATCCCTAACTTTCGGACAATGATTAAGTCACATGTTTTATGTTTAATCGCTTCATAATTTTCACTTAAAACTTGCAAGATCATTTTTCCTTCTTCTAAACTAATCTCTCCCGATTGTAGTAATTCTTCTAACATGTACACATAAAGAATATCTACAAATTGAAACTCTGTTGTTTTATTCGTTTGTTCTATAAAAAATTGTAAAACTGGTTCTGATGCAATCCCTTTACGTAAAACGTCTTCCCTTGTTAAAAGAATTTCTCTCACACTCGGTGAAAACATATTTGCTAGTTCATCAAGTGATAGATCCTCTTTCATCGTTTGGATTTTATCAATTCGCTCTAAAATCTTTTCTTTCGGAAAAAATGTCTCCTGACCCGTGAATGTAGACTTTCGTACAAACCAATCTTCCGGTATTAAATTTTTTCTTTTCCACCTATATAATTGTCCGTATGAAATACCAGTAAGTTCTAATAAATCTTTTTTTGAAATTAAATCTGTACTCAACTGTATAACACTCCTTCCTGATAACAATGTAACATAACACTGTTACGTTGTAAATGGACTTTTATCACAAGTAGCGTAACAATGTGTAAAACAAACCTATTTTACATATAAAAAAGGCCCTTACACATCTCATGAAAATGCATAAGAACCTTTATATATCAAGGTTTAAACCATATTTTATAAAAATCAATCCACCCTTGTGAATTAATCATTATATTTTGTACTTTTTCATGAGAAGTTACTTGTTGTTTGTTACGGTATAAAGGAATAACTTGAATTTGACGTAACAATGTCTCCTCAATATCGCGTAACAGTGTAACTCTTTTCTCTACTTGTTCTTGTTTAAAATAAGGGGACAATAATTTATGAAAATCCACGCTGCTTTGCCCATGAATAAAACTGTTTTTTGTAAGAAACATATATAACAAACTATCTTCTATTCGTTCGCTAATTGTTGCGCTATCATGCATCATATCAGCCTTTTGTATCGTACTAATTTCTAAAAGATCTTCTATTTCAAGAAAATTAGTTTCTACACGAATCCCGTACTTCGCACACTCTTTTTGTATCCATTGTGCATCTTCAACGTGATCTCGTCCTGTAAATGTGTATAGTTGTAGCACTTCACTATGATACGTACTCCTTTTAATTAAACTTTCGATATCTTCGTCAATATCTACTATACTTTCATTTGCTAATATTAGTTTCTTTGCCACTTCTCCACGTTCTCCGCCGAGTTCTTGAACGATTTTATCACCATGAATAATTTTGTATAGCGCTTTTCGAAACAGCTCATCTTGCATTGGCCCTTTTTTTACAAGATTACACGTTACATATGTCACATTCGATTCAAGCCGTGAAAGTTCTTTATTAAGATTTTCTTTATCTTTATACTGTGCCTTTACTAATACGTCATATGTATTTACATTTTGCTCTACATTCAATAGTTCAATTCGATCAAGAAAAGGTCTTTCACGATAATATAAATCATGTACTTCTAATGCAAATAAATGTGTATTCTTCTCTTGTAATATAAAAGGTCCTGTACCTATGAAGTTTCCCGCTTCATCTTCCTTTACGATAGAACATTGTTCTGCACTTAGCATATGTAAAAACATCCTATTTTCCGTATGCAATTGAATTTCAACAACAAATTCATCCACTGCACGGAAACTTTCAACATGTTGTAACATCCATGCATGTGGGTTGTTTTCAGCTTTCATAAATCGATTCAATGAATGTATAACATGATGTGCAGTAAGGCGTTTTCCATTATGAAGACGAACGCCTTTTCGTAAATAAAAAGTCCATACCTTTTCAGCATCATTATATTCCCATTGAAAAGCAAGCCTTGGTTCTATAGAATTTGTTTCCTCATTTACATATACGAGTGTATCAAAAAGATGTTTAACCATATGACATTCTGAGCGCATCGTAGCGTAAACCGGATCTAAAGCGATGTCCAGGTTCATTTGTACTTGCAAACGAAGTACGTCTTTTCTTCCTTCAGGTGTCCGTTCTATTTGATGACCAAATATGGAATCTACCCAAACTTCATACTCTTTCTTTATTGATGGAAACTGTGAGCTGTAGCGTTCTATAAATGAGATTCCACTTTTCACATCTCCTTTTTTCGTTAATTCTTTTCCTCTTTCTAAAATTAGTGGAATTGGTTGCTTTTGAAATATTAATTTAGAACGATTCCCTCTCCCGCGACCTGGAAACCAAGTGATCCAATGTAACTCTTCTAATTTTTTTATAATTAATTTACTATTACGCTCTGTACAAAATAATGTTTCTGCTATCATTTGTACGGTTACTTCTAATCGTTCTCCTTCTCGTCTTCCTTTACCGTAGACACACCATAGTTCAATATATTGATCTAAAATAAACATCATACTCCCCCTAAAAGGTGAAAAATACCCCCTTTTATTTCTACCCTTTTTCTCTTTCTCCTTTCATCTTATCATTTCAATATAGAAAGGAGGAATTAATATTGACCAATCTCTTACTACGTTATAATAAACCCATTATTATTAGACTGTGCGGCGAACTATTAACCCGAACGACTGAATCTATGTTAGCTCTCATTATGATTATTTACGTTAATAAAATGTTAAACGGTAATATAATAATAACTATGCTCATTTTTGGACTACAACCTCTCTCAGACATTGTATTCACACTTATTGCCGGAGGAGTGACTGATAAATATGGGCGAAAGAAAATCATGTTACTCGGTTTATTACTGCAAGGCGTTGCAATTGGAAGCTTCATCTTTGCTCAAACTGTTTTTATATTTGCATTGTTATACGTCATAAATGGGGTGGGCCGTTCCTTATATATTCCCGCTCAACGTGCACAAATTGCTGATTTAACAAAACAAAAACAGCAAGCAGAAATTTTTGCTCTTTTGCATACGATGGCTGCCATTGGTTCCGTAATCGGTCCAATAATTGGTGCTATCTTTTATCGTACTCACCCTGAATATTTATTTATTATGCAAAGCATTACACTTATGGTATATGCATTTGTTGTATGGACGCAGCTTCCAGAAACTGCTCCAGTACTTACAACGCCAAAGCAAAAACTTGAATTATCATCTCCAAAACAATTTGTACGCAAACATTACGCCGTTTTAGGACTTATGATTACTACACTTCCTATTAGCTTTTTCTATGCACAAACTGAGACAAATTATCGCATTTTCGCCAAACATATATTTCCGGATTTCATATTCATACTTGCTTTTATGTCAACATGCAAGGCTATTATGGAAATCATTCTACAAATTTTCCTCGTAAAATGGTCTGAACGATTTTCCATGACAAAAATTATACTTATTTCTTACACCTGCTTTACAATAGCTGCAATTGGCTACGGGCTTTCAGCAACCATTTCATCACTATTTTTCACTTTACTTTTTTTAGTCATTGGCGAAAGCATTGCTTTCAACCATTTACTTCGATTCGTTTCAGAAATCGCTCCTACAGATAAACGTGGATTGTATTTTTCAATTTACGGCTTACACTGGGATGTATCTCGAACTTGCGGTCCTGTTATCGGTGCGGTTTTATTAAGTAAACTAAACGGTAGCATGTTATTTTATATTTGCGCTTGTTTCTTAATAGCTGGAGGCATTATTCAAGCACTGTTTATTCAAAATATCGAACGTAATAAAATGAAAAAAGACATTTCAGAGCATACTCCCCATGTTTTATAAGCTGCATTCCTCACCCTTTTAACAGTAAAAAGAAGGATGTCACAAAAGTCTCGATGACCTTTGTGACATCCTTTCTTTATTACCCTGCCATTTTATTAATACTATCCTCAGTTGAAAATACCGAAATATGATTTACCTTACCAGTCGATTTTGGAATAATGAATTTTAACTCAAACTGATTGTTTACTTTATATACATATATTTTATCTTCACCATTTCCTTTAACTGAAGTTGGTTTTCCTAATGCTTTTTCTATTTCTTGTAATGTAATTGATTTTAGTTCTGCATGATAGGAGCGTACATCAAAAACTTGTGATCCTTTATTAAAACCGAAGGAAACATTTTTATTTGTAAAGGTAGCATACATTCCATTTCCTGCTTGTTCCGTTTTATCTGCTTTCCCCCACGCTTTTTCTATTTCTTCAATATCTCCTGTATGCGCTGCAAACGGAACGTTAGGTACTTTTCCTTCTTTCGATAGTTCAAACAATTCTTTAACGTGATTAATTGATTTTTGATTGATTACTGTATCTTTCGTGCTTGGATCTGGCTTTGGTTTTGTTGATCCTTCATTATTTGATTTTTCATCAGGCTCTTTCTTTTCTTCAGAAGTATTATTCTGTTCATTTTTACTATTTTCCGTTGTTGGATCTGTTTCCTTTTTTTCGTCCGTTCCTTTACATGCTACTAATGCAAAAATGCATGTAAAAGCGAGAAATAACATACCTATCTTTACATACACTCTCATACATTTCAGCCCCCTATCAAATCCTGTTCATTTCGATAACCAATCCATTACACTACTTTTCAAATTTTGATTGCTCCAAAAAGTCAGTGCCTCACTCTCTCCAAAAGCTTGTACAATATATGTTACAAAAGCTGTTCCTAAAAAGTAACCGAGTCGGTTATATCCGAAATAGTTTCCTCCTGATAAACGGAACCATTCTTTCTCTTTTTCGAACGTCCATCCTTCTATATAATCTGCCAAAAAACATTTCTTTATATGTTCTTCATTTTCTATATAGCATTGTAACCAACGTTCACCATCATTATCATAGGAGTAATATACTGATTCATTTAAACCTTTCACAATTTTCTTTGATAAATAAGTTGCAATACCTTCACGATACAAAGTAACTGCCGCGTCGGTCCATTCAGCTTTTCTCCAATCCATTCCATCATTTTGTAACATAACATTATGATATATATGTCCTATTTCGTGAGCGACAATAACGCGAAGATGATTTGAATCTGGAGATAATTTTTCTGCCGCAAAAAATATATCTCCAATAATCTCCCTTTCTACAAATGCATTAGAGCCAAAAGCTCCAACAAATAAATGAAATTTCATATTTACATCAAAGTTAAATTTGTTATCATATTCATTCGTTATCTCTTGAATAATGTTTGGTAATAATTCTGCAATGATACGAATATCTTCTATTTTTGTGGGATATAGGTTAATGGCATTAGAGAGACGTTCTTTCGTTTTAGGACAATGATACTTAAAATATTCTTCAAATATCTCTGGATGTGAAGTGAAGTATTGATTAAGGACTGTTAATTCTACGTCGGTACCTTCCCATAATTTTAAAAAACTTGGAATTGTATTATTTATCATTTTTCCCATCTCCTTAATATATCCCTTCTCTCTATTTACACTGCAATCCTTCCTTAAACGTAGAAAAAGCAACAAAGGAGGATAAATCTTCTTTGTTGCTTTCTCTATTTAATCAAACCACCTATCATCATCAGAAATCCAATTTGTATATTTTGCTTTAGAAAATGAAAAAAGCTGCCCAAAAGGACAGCTTTACATATGTATTTTTACACTTCGATTGACTTACCATCTTCAACAATATGATAAAGTAAGTGAGCTAAATGATGAATTGGACCATACTCTTCCTCTTCTTCATCAGTTTCACCTTGGAATTCAAGATCATTTAAGTATAGTGCTAAAAATTGATAGTATAGTTTTAAATCAAATCCGTAGCACGCAGTTGGCTCTTCATGATCTCCTTCATATTGTAACATTAAGTATTGATCATTTCCTTCTGCATCTTCTGCATCAAAGAATACGAAGAATCCAACATTTGTATCTAAATCAAATAGATGACGAGTGCCTTTTTCTGTTGCTTTATTGAAGTCCTCTTCACTTAATTTATGTACTGTTGTCGCTTTAGCATTATCTTCTTGATGAAAATTTACTGTAAATGTTTTCAATGCTGACACCTCCTGATTGTATAATACTAGCATAACATATAAAAAGGACTGCTTACAAATGTAAACAGTCCTTACATTTATTTTCGCATTGCTCGCAATAAGAAACTTACGATGAAGATTAAAATAATCGCACCAATTAAAGCTGGAATAATTGCATATCCGCCGATTACTGGGCCGAAACTACCAAGTAATTTCCCACCAATCCAAGAACCAATAATACCAGCAATGATATTACCAATTACACCGCCTGGTACATCCCTACCAGTAATTAAGCTAGCAAGCCACCCTAATATACCACCAACGATTAAAGACCAAATCATATGATAACCTCCTTTATATTTCACCAATCAAAATATAATTAGAAACAATTGCTTACCATTAGTTATGTTACATTTTTCATAAGTTATTCATGGAGCACAACTGTGTTTTTTTGTAAAAACAATACATATTAATTAACTTTTTAGACTAACGATTTATGCAGCTTGAGATATTACACTTATTATGGACAATCGGGCTTCAATATTGTCCGCATAAACTCTTCTTTAAATGCAGGATAGTTAAAACCAACCGCAATTCTTTGTATTGGCCGATCATCAAACCTTGTCGGCTCAGCTATTTTTCTAAAGTCAGCCACACTTTGTCCTCTTGTTACATCATTTGTCGTACTAATCCAAACTGCAGATTTTTTATATTCAAAAATATCATCATTTATAAATGAAATGAATGGAAGTAAATCGTGAATCGGACTTCCAGCAATACCCGGGTATTCTTTTTTATAAAAGTTCTCATAATAAAAATCAATCATTGGTTTAATAAGCTTTGCCTGCCCTGTTCCTTCTCTATTAATAATATCCACCATTTCAGGAGTAATTAGGGCTTTTTGCGTTACATTTAACGGATAAATAGTCGCATTCTTCGCGTACTTCATCACAATATTTGCGGCAATTGGATCTCCATAAAAATTCGCTTCTGATACAGGAGTAACATTACCAGGAAATAAAAAAGCACCGCCCATAATATAATACGAGCATACTTTATCCATGACGTTTGGATATAATAAAAATAATGTTGCCAACGTTGTTAATCGCCCTGTCGCTACGATAATAATATCTTTCGGACAAGGTTCAATTAATTTAATTAATTCACAAAAATTTTCGCGTTTACAAATCCTCATATCAGGTGGAATAATTGGACCTAAACCGTGCTCCCCATGAATTTCAGGAAAGAATAAAGGTTCTTCAGCTGTCATCGGTCTTGCTGCACCCTCAATAATTTTTACTTCTGTAGCATAGTATCTTTCTAAAAAGTACACATTTTCCGTTACGATTTCTCGCGATACATTTCCATATTCAGCAACAATACCTATAATATCTAATTTACATGTTTTATTTGCATAAATTAACGCCACAGCATCGTCAATACCAAAGTCTCCAAAAAAGATGATTTTCTTATTAACTATCCTCACCCCTCTTCAGCATACTCTACTATTATTAGTATGTAAAAAAGACAAGGCTGTGAAACGATGCAAACTAAAAAAGCCGCCTATTTATTGGCGACTTCAATCTTTTTATAAGATAAATATGCTAGTACATTTTTACTTGAATCGTATTTTGGATTATTGCCTTTTCTTGGTTCTCTCGTATGTGTTTTTTCAAATCCAGGAATATCAGGCATTTTCTCCATAAATTCAAGCATTTCTTCTTCAGTTCCTTCAATACGTACGCGAATCATTATTACTTTTCCTCTATTCTCATTTTCTCAGTACTAAGTATATCGTACTTTGAAAAGACTTCAAGAAATTTATCTTTTTAATGTCGCACTTTTTTTACATATAAACAATGCCATTTCAGTATAAAACGATATAATTTTATTATTTTCATATTGAATGTTAAAGAATTCTTGCATTTCAAGTGATGTTTTCATCATACATTCTGTTAATTTCACACGTTTCTGCAAAGGTACATCCATCATATCGCACCACCAATCAAATTCAAATTTCTTGTCAAAAGTAAGACACGACTGCATTTGCAAACTATTTCTTTCTAATAAGGTAATCCATTCTGTTTTTTTCAACGCTCGTTCATGACTCGGATCCCGCTTTTTTTCTATAAAATTATAAAACGTATCAAATTCATTATTTTCCGGTGAAACATTATCTATTAAAATAAACAATCCGTTATCTTCTAACGTCCGATTTACTTCATAAATAAACTGAGCTGGATTCGTAAAATGATGTGCTGCAATTCGGCATGTTATCACATCAAAAGAACGATCAGAAAACGGTAAATCTTCAGCATTTCCAGCGACAAAAGATACATTTTCATGTCCATTACTTATAATAAAGTTTTTCGCATTCTCTAACATTTTTTCTGTTAAGTCTAAGGCGACTACTTCTTGAAACAATGGAGCTAATACATTCGCAACATGTCCTCCGCCAGTAGCAATATCAAGAAGACGATTATTATGACGAGACTCAACTTGTTGAACTACATATTGTAAATCCGGTCCTTTAGCATGAATTTTACTTTTTACATACTTCTCCGCATTATTACCAAACTGTTGTTTCACAAGCTCTTCTTTACTCATTTTATCATCTTCTTTCTATTGTTATTTACATATAGAATTCATGTAATAATTAAAGTTCTCTTTATGTATTTTCAAATCCTCTTTTCAGCTCACTTCTTATCATGCTGTCCTATCATCAACATAAAATCGATTTTCCGTTTACATATAAAACAAAAAAGGCTACGGGAACTTGTCCCCTAACCTGACTAAATATCAATTACATTTTTACTTTTTCATATACATCTATATAATATAAATCCTCTTTCAACTTCATAATCACATCTACTTCGTTATAAGTAGCCTCACGAGCATGTAAACCAAATTGATCCATGCCAATCCATATCCATCCAGGTGTATGATATAGAACATCTATGTTAAAGCAAGCTCCGTTTTAATAAATTTATCTTTATTAGCGATTTGTTTATTTATTAAACCATATTCTTTTCCATTTTCCAATAGCGATATAATATTCCCTACAATCGGATGTTCACGGACTATAAAGTGATATTCCTTTTCCTCCACATTCGCCACAATCAAACGAGAATCAGATAAATCAGCCCCTAAATTTGACATCTTTATTTATTCACCTCCTTTATGAGTTTCACAAACATCATAACAAATGAATATTCAAATGAAATTAATATAATGTAAAAAATAAAAAAGCTGACTTCCCTTTAGAAATCAGCCTTTATAGTTTGATCATCTGTATACTTTTACAAACTATTATAATGTTTCTTTTTCCTCATCATTTCCGGAAGCTAAATTGCCAATAGCATCTGCTGTTACTTCCACCACAAATTCACAAATACCTGCTACTACTTCTCCAATCACTTCATCCATCTTTTTACCCCCTTATTTTATGTAACCTATTTGTAGTATAGAAGAGATTGGTTATTTTTAACTATCGGAAAACGTGACAACAACATTACAGTTTTGTAAGCTTTTTTATTTTGTTTAGCTTCTATCCTTTGAAACTTCAAGTATGATTCATATGCATATAGGTCATCATAATATTAAGTACATACTAATTTTGCTAGAGGAGGCGTGTAAAATTTACTACGTAAAATTAATTAAAGGTCAATCCTTCTATGCTTTTGATCATCGTTTCTTAATGTCTGAAGAAGAAGAGGTTTCCGAGAAAGTTTATAATTACTTGCGTCGTAATGAATTTTTCGAAGTACGTAAAGAAGAATATTCTGCTTAATTACAAAAAGCATCAAGAAAAACCTCACTTTATTGTGATATTTTCTTGATGCTTTTTTATGAATTACTCCTTTTCAACACTTATTGTCGACTCTATTAAAATATTCTATTATTTGTCCAAGCTATTTCATTGCCATTTTCATATTTTAGTATATGAGGAGGTGACGAATATGACTCATATCATTGATTACCAAGCTACTCAACCTATAAGTAAAACGGGTGAAACCACTTTTGCAATCCCAGCTTCTCCAAATAAAGCAATTCTAGCAAATTTGAAAGTAAGAATTTCAAGTAGAGATTCACGTAATAATCGCGTAGAATTAATCGCTACAATTGGTGTAGAAGGTATAACTGGGACTTCACAAGTTTTATTCCGAATTTTCCGTGATAACATTGAAATTTTTAATGCACAAGTAGGTATTGAATCTACAGATTCTGAACAATTCTACGTACAAACATTTCAAGCTATAGATCAAAACGTTAGCAGTGGATCACACGAATATTCATTAACTGTAGAAAACCTTACTAGTGGTGCAAGCGCAGAAGTTGTTGGTCCTCTATCTTTTAGCGCTTTAGCTATTGGACAAGAGCGTAAATGCTGCTAAGTGAATCTAATGTTTAATTTTGCTATTGAGAAAAGCGAGACGTAATTATACGTTCTTGCTTTTTTATTTTTGCGATATTTACCCCTACTTTCAGTTCGTTTTCAATCATCTCGTATTTACATTTTGATGTGCTTATTTTATCAATTAACGAATCGTTTTTTTGACAAATCAAAAAAATTGAAATCCACTCATGAAACACGTAATATAGACTCTGACTCTAAAAAAGTTCGTTATAAATTATACATAAAATAAGGAGGTTTTATATACGAGTTTTTCATTTTAAAAGACGGAGAGGTTTTATATTATGTGGCGTAATAAAAATGTTTGGATTGTTTTAATTGGGGAGTTTATTGCTGGTTTAGGGTTATGGCTTGGTATTCTTGGCAATCTAGAATTTATGCAAAAATATGTCCCTTCTGATTTCATGAAATCAGTTATATTATTTATTGGACTATTAGCAGGTGTTCTAGTAGGGCCTATGGCTGGTCGCATTATTGATCAGTATGAAAAGAAAAAAGTTCTTCTTTATGCCGGGTTCGGTCGTGTTATTAGTGTTATTTTTATGTTTTTCGCTATCCAATTTGAAAGTATCGCCTTTATGATTGCATTTATGGTTGCTCTTCAAATTTCAGCAGCATTTTATTTCCCTGCATTACAATCTGTAATCCCACTTATCGTAAGTGAGCATGAGTTATTACAGATGAACGGCGTACATATGAATGTAGGTACAATCGCTCGTATTGCAGGTACTTCACTAGGTGGCATTCTTTTAGTTGTAATGAGTTTACAGTATATGTATGCCTTCTCAATGGCAGCGTACGCTTTATTATTCCTCTCAACTTTCTTCCTTCAATTCGAAGATAAGAAATCAACAACACCAAGCAAACAAGCTGCAAAAGATAATAGCTTTATGGAAGTATTTCGTATTTTAAAAGGAATTCCGATTGCTTTCACAGCACTTATATTAAGTATTATCCCTCTATTATTTATAGCTGGATTTAATTTAATGGTAATTAACATTAGCGAAATGCAACATGATCCAACGATTAAAGGATTTATATATACCATTGAAGGTATCGCATTTATGTTAGGTGCCTTCGTTATTAAACGTTTATCTGATCATTTCAAACCTGAAAAGTTACTATATTTCTTCGCAGTTTGTACCGCTTTTGCACATCTATCATTGTTCTTTAGCGATATAAAATGGATGTCTCTTACATCATTTGGTTTATTTGGTTTTAGTGTCGGTTGCTTCTTCCCTATTATGTCGACAATTTTCCAAACGAAAGTGGAAAAAAGTTATCACGGCCGTCTATTCTCATTCCGTAATATGTTTGAGAGAGTGATGTTCCAAATCGTTTTACTCGGTACTGGTTTCTTCTTAGATACGATTGGATTGCAATATATGGTTCTAATCTTCGGAGTTATTTCATTATTAATTATTTTTATATCGCTATCTAAACAGAAACAGTATGAAAAACAACCGTCGCAATCTGCGAATTTATAACATAATCAAAGAAGCATGGATTTAGTAGAATTAGACTAATCCATGCTTCTTTATTATATACAACCTTATTTATTACGTTTATTAAAATTATTAAAAGGCGTGAACACTCTCACCTTCGAATACATTATATAAAATATTATCCATAACAAGGCGGTGTAGAAATGTCTGATGGTATGCAATTATTTATTACCTTTATTTTTGTAATAGTAATGTTTAGCATCCTAAACTTTTTAGCCATTTTCCTTTCTAAGCATAACTTTAAAAGAAGAATTGTTGCAGGTTCCATATTTTCACTACTAACTCCCATAGTCTTTTTGACTACCGCAGCATTCGCATCTATATTTGATACAGCTGGATTTGAAGCAGGTACATTAGCCTTTATTGTTGCCATTGTATATATTTTAAATGGAATAGTGATCCTACTTTCCTCTTTATTTTCCCTCAAAAGAAACATAACATAGACTATAGTACTCGGCATGAATCTGACTGTACACTAGATTCATTCTTTTTCAATTCCTTCTAAATTTTTATATGAAATTAAATAATTCTTTATAAAAATTTAAACTTTATTTATTACAATATTCCTATCGTATTCGCACGTTTATTGAAAGTAAAAAGAAAGGAGTACAAAATGAAAAAGGTTCTATTACTTATTCCATTATTCATTATACTACTCAGTGGATGTAGCAATAATGACATATACGGTACTTGGGAAGTCGTTGACAACAAAAATGGTCTTTGTCCTGTATCGTATAAATTTGAAACAGTTGTAAAAGAAGAAAAGAAAGAAAAAATCATTCAAAATTTAGTAGAGATGCAAACAACAAAGAAAAAAGAAGATTTATATAAAGGTTCATTTGTAAAAGATTCAAATGTATATCACATTGATTATGGTAACTCATTTACATCGGATCAAACTTTAAAAGTTGTCGATGACAAATTAAATGTATACTTTTATGCAGTGGAAAGATTATGTACATATAAAAAGAAATGATTACTCTTCATTTAAAACGCAGAAAATATTTTCTGCGTTATTTTTATTTTACAAAACCTCCCCAAAAACATTTCCCTCTTTTAAATTTTTAAATTTATATGTAGTATTATATAATAACAATATTTTAATGTGAGGTGCTTTTTTTTGAGAAGTTTAAGTTCATTAATTGTATCAACAATCTGTTCCATTCTCCTAATCATATGGAACGCATATTCATGTTATGAAAAATTCACGACAGGAAATTCATACTATTGGCTTAGTGGTATATTAGGCCTCGTTTTCGTGTACTTTTTCATCCAAAATATGCGGGATATACTTAACAAAAACTACAAAACATCCTAAACCATCTAGAAAGATATAATAAACAGTTCAGTTTACCGATACTTATTTACAGCGCCCCTTTCAAAAAAGACTAATCCTCCCTCTAAATTTGTCAATCGTTTTAATTTTCATAAAAAAATGATAAAATGTACTCATGTGTTTTCAGAATAATTAAAAACGCAGAAAGAAAACACTGTTTTTAGGAGGGGTTTTGATGACTTACACGTTAGCAACTAGAATGAAAGCATTCCAATCTTCTATATTTAGTGAATTAGGGGCCTATAAAAAAGATAAGATTGCAGCAGGTCACAAAATGATTGATTTAAGTATCGGGAATCCTGATATGCCACCTGCTGATTTCGTAAGAGAAGAAATGGTACATACAGCAAATCAAAAAGAAAGCTATGGATACACATTAAGTGGTATTCAAGAATTTCACGAAGCTGTAACTGAATATTACAACAACACTCATAATGTTATATTAAATGCCGATAAAGAAGTTTTATTATTAATGGGGTCACAGGATGGACTCGTTCATTTACCTATGGTTTATGCGAATCCGGGAGATATTATATTAGTTCCTGATCCAGGATATACAGCTTATGAAACAGGAATTCAAATGGCTGGAGCAACATCTTACTACATGCCTCTAAAGAAAGATAATGATTTCTTACCTAACTTAGAGCTAATTCCTGAAGAAATTGCAGATAAAGCGAAGATGATGATTTTAAACTTCCCAGGGAATCCGGTTCCAGCAATGGCTCATGAAGATTTCTTTAAAGAGATAATTGCATTCGCAAAAAAGCATAACATTATTGTTGTCCATGATTTTGCTTATGCTGAATTTTATTTTGATGGTAACAAACCAATTAGCTTCCTCTCTGTGCCTGGTGCTAAAGACGTTGGCGTAGAAATCAACTCTTTGTCAAAAAGTTATAGTTTAGCAGGTAGCCGTATTGGTTATATGATTGGTAATGAAGAAATTGTCGGGGCACTTACACAATTTAAATCTAATACAGATTACGGAGTGTTTTTACCAATTCAAAAAGCAGCATGTGCTGCACTAAGAAATGGCGCTGCTTTTTGTGAGAAAAATCGCGGTATTTATCAAGAACGTAGAGATACTTTAATCGATGGGTTCAAAACATTTGGCTGGAATGTCGATAAACCAGCTGGTAGTATGTTCGTTTGGGCTGAAATTCCGAACGGCTGGACTTCTATAGATTTCGCATATGCATTAATGGATCGTGCGAATGTCGTTGTTACGCCAGGTCATGCATTTGGACCTCACGGAGAAGGTTTTGTACGTATTGCACTCGTTCAAGATAAAAAAGTGCTACAACAAGTGGTTGAAAACATTAGAAATAGTGGTATTTTTTCTCTTGAAAAAGTAAATGAATTAGTTAAAAATTAATGATAACTCCCCTGCTTAACTGTAGCAGGGGTATTATTTATTGGAGGTATTTTCATATGCACATTGAAGACACTCTTCCTCATCGTTATCCATTTTTAATGATTGATAAAGTAACAAATGTAAAACATGGTGAATCCGTTACGGGATATAAACTCATTACAAATAATGAATGGTTTATAAATGATAGTCAAAAACATATGCCTCATATGTTAATTGTAGAAGCACTTGCTCAGCTTAGCGCATTTGTACATACGAGTGACTCTGAAGGATTAGGCTTTCTCTCCTCTTTAGATGGAGTTACATTCCACGGAAAAGCATATCCCGGTGATAAACTTGATTTGCATTATGAGCTATCTCGAAATCGCCGAGGTTTTGTTCTCGGTAAAGGTACCGCAACGGTTAATAATCAGCCGATTGTAATGATAGAAAAGCTATTAATATATCAAGCTGAATAAAGAAGATGTAATTCGACTGGGGCTCTATCTCCTACAAATTCGTTTCACCAACATGAACAGAGTAAATAAACTACTTGGTTAGGGGCAGGAAAATGAAAAGTACGATTGGTATCGATGCTGGAGGAACATTAACAAAAATTGCTTATTTGAACGAAAAAAAGCAATTAGCTTTTGAAAAATTTTATTCAAATGAACAAGATAAAATAATAGATTGGCTTAAGAAAAACACTGGTAAAAAACAAATATGTATTACAGGTGGTAAAGCAAAACAATTACAGCAACTGCTTACAGGTTCATATAAAATAATAGAGCTAAACGAATTTGAAGCTACTCTTATAGGCGTCCGCTACATGTTAAAAGAAGAGAAATATGATATAAACAACTTTATTTTAACAAATATCGGAACAGGTACTTCTATTCATTACGTTTATAATGACAAATATATTCGAGCTGGTGGGACTGGTGTTGGCGGTGGCACTATTATGGGACTTTCAAAATTATTAACAAATATAGATCATTTTGAAGATGTGATTCCTTTAACAAAAATAGGTTCTAGAAAAGAACTAGATATTACGGTTGGAGATATTTATGGTGGTATTCTCTCACCTATTGATAATAGTTTAACTGCAAGCAATTTTGGTAAAGCGGCTACTATAGAATCAAATTATAATAGCTCAGATATACTTGCTACTGTACAAGGGCTTGTCGGTGAAGTCGTTACTGCATTAAGCCTTCAATTCGCCGAAACAAAAAACATTGACCATATTATTTATATTGGCTCGACTCTATGTAATAACGTACACCTTCAAAATATTATTTGTAGCTACACAAAATATCAAAATAAAACACCTATTTTTTTACGAGATGGTGGTAATAGTGGTGCGATTGGAGCTTGGCTTCATGTTACGAATAAAAAAAGCTGACAATTGTCAGCTTTTTTGCAACGGTACTTCAAATTCTATAATTGATTCCCCATTCTCTCCAATTCGCTCTACACTAATTCTATCAACTACACATTGTAACTTTTCAGGAAAACTTTGAATATCCTTAGCTACTTCAGCAGCTACCCCAGCACTTTCTATTCTCCCGACTGTTACATGCGGTATGTACGGAATATCTTCTTTCAAAAATTGTATTAAAGGTCCTGTATACAGGATATTATGCAGTTCTTCTATTTGTTCTTTTCCCTTTTCAACTAGTAAAAACAAATATTCTCCCACACTCGTAATTTGATTCGCAAATTCAATTTCTATCTCCTGTATCCCTTTTGATAACTTCAAAATATGTAGTTTCAACTCATCATTTGAAAGTGAACTTTCAAATGGGAATACAATTGTAATATGCGGTGGAATTAACCCAAATAAAGGATCATGTTTTAGCCTAATGGCCTCTATTTCATTGATAGAAATTTTATTTAGAAAAAGTAAAATCGTACGCATTTTTATACTCCCTACTTCCCCTTTTTTTATATTTATCATATTGTATAGCAGTGTGCACTTCAACAAATGTTTACAATTACATATAAAAAGAAAAAACTTCTCGAAAGAGAAGTTTTTTCTTATATAGCATGATTATTATTTTCCCGCCAAACTTTTCTGAACTTAATATAACAAGCAATTCTCCACGGAATGATATATGACACGGCAACAACGTAAAATAATAAACCAATCGTTTGTTGATCTAAATCAATAATATATTGCCTTGAACCATATCTTAAAATAATCAGTGCAATAAAAGTAATTAAAAAAGCTGCACTTTTTTTCGTATAAATATTCCCATCCTCTCTTCGCTCATAATTTGTTAAAACTATAAGTGGTACGGCGAAAAGGACACCAATTAATACCGCTATTATAACTTGTAAGATAGCTGGATGTACGGGGCCAAAAAACCATATAATCCCTGGTGTTAAAAATAGTAATGGCCATAACATACGTTTTCCCGTTCCCTTTATTGGCTTATACATAGAGCGATAACGACGCAAAAATATTAGTAGTGCAATGCATAAAAAGACTGTAATTAGTGAGGACGTGTCTCCCATTTACTTTCCTTCTCTCTAAAATAATCCAACACTCTATTAAACCGTTCGTTCAAATGATACTTTACGTATAAATATACTACTAGTTATGATATAAAGAATAGTTAATCCAATTGAAATAACAGTAAAATATGGAATATCTACTAAAGATCCATCACTTGTAAATAATAAACCGGTTACCCCTGCGTTTCCATAAAGCACACTATTTGTTGATAAGAAAAGTGTTCCACCAATCATAAGACCAATCCACTGAAATCGTTGTTTTAAAAGTATTACCACTTGAAAGAAACATGCTGTTGTTACATAAAATAAAAATTGCAAAATAAATTGTTGCGCTAATTGCTCCCCAAAGTTAACATTCTCTAAATTATATTTTATATGTTGTAAAAGCATTACTTGAAGAAATGAAAACAATGCCGATTGCAGTACAATATAACAAATCGCTCCGATGAAAAATTGTATTCTCGTAACGCCAAATGAAACAGCTAAACGAAATAAATCATCTTGAATAATGAAAACACTCCCAACTATAAACATTATAATTGCTATTGAAGGATTATTAATAATCTCAGGTAAATAACCAATTTTTACTCCGTTTAAATGAGCAGCATTCAAAGCTCCTGTTATTAATAAAATTACAATCCAAAATATTAAAATTGCTTTATAATGAAAATTAATATGTAACTTTAACTGCTTCAATAACATCGTCATTTCACTTCACCACCAGTTATGTGAATAAATAGTTTTTGTAATGTAATTCTATCAATTACTAGACCTTCTTTTTCAAGAGAGTAATAATCTTCATTAGAAAGTTCTTCCCATATAACAGCAATCCCCTTATTTCCATAACCTTCTCGATTTATAACATTTTTATTAATCAAGAATTCATCTACTTTATCTTTTTTCCCTGAAATAATATGAGCTTGTTGCAATAAATCTTCCACTGATGATTGAACAAGCAATCTTCCTTCTTTTATGATGATTACATCTTCAATAATATGAGTTACTTCTTCTACTAAATGTGTTGATAATATAATTGTTCGGGGATACTTACCGTAATCTTCTAATAGTAAACTATAAAATAACTCTCGATGTGCTGCATCTAAACCTGTAGTTGGTTCATCAAAAATAGTAATTGGTGCCCTACTTGCCAACCCTTGAATAATCCCGACAACCGTTTGCATACCATGTGATAGTTTGTGATATTTTTCTGTTATATTAAGTTGAAATTTGCCTGCTAGTTCTTCAGCATACTTTCCATCCCAATTTTTATAAAACATGCTACACATCTTAAAAATTTCTTTTACTCTATAACTTAAATGAGCTTCTTCTTTCACTTTAACGAAACAAATATTTTGCATCGCTTTACTATTTTCAAATACATTTTCACCAAATATTGATACGCTACCACTACTTGAAGTAATTTGGCCTGCAAGTAAATTTAATAGCGTCGTTTTTCCTGCTCCGTTTCTACCAAGCAAACCATATATTTTATGCTCTTCCAATGAAATCGTTACTTCATTTACAGCTACTTTCTTTTTGTATTTTTTCGTTATATCTTTCGTTTCAAGTGCAATCATCCCTCTTTCCCCTCCTTCGTGATTTTTTGAATCATATCCATCAATTCGTCTTTCGATATTTCTAATACTTTTGCTTCTTCCCACACTTTCGGTAAATATTCGGTCATAAAAGTATTTTGTCTTTTTTTAAGTACAACTTCTTTCGCTCCTTTTGCAACAAACATCCCGATCCCTCTCTTTTTATATAAAATCCCTTCATCCACTAATACATTTACCCCTTTAGCTGCAGTAGCTGGATTAATTTGTAGCATCTTCGCAAATTGATTTGTTGATGGCACTTGTTCTTCTTCAAGCAATATGTCTTTTAAAATATCAGATTCGATCGTTTCTGCAATTTGTAAGTATATCAATTTATTTTGCTCCAGAGTAGGTTTCACAATTTCACCACCTTAGTTAGGTTCATAGGTTCATTACTTATGTAATTAACCATATCACATAAACATATTTATTTCCATAAATTTCTTTTACAAAAAAAGAGAGTCATTCGTTTAAGAATGACTCTCTTTCTAAAATTTAGAAGTTTCAACTCTTGTTCTCAAATCCTTTTCATTTATACCCTTTTGACAAAAGTTAAATTGTTGTCCTTTTATCAACTTTGTACGATCTACTATTTGCCCTAAATGATAACTTGTATGCTCTACTAAATGTAATAAACTATGAAGATCAATATGTCTTTTTTCTTCCCATGCTTGTATATATGCTTTTCCCCATTCATCAAATACTTTTTCAACATACTGTAGCAAAACTTCAGTACGTTGTCGTTTTACTGGAAAATACTCCTCGATTCCCTTTTCAAAAACTATATTTGGATTTTTATAACGACTCGTATTTCTCTGTATATGTTCACAAATATGCAATACGATTCCACCAATTGGATTAACAGAGTTCCCTTGCTTCCACAAATCATCTTCATTAGCGAACTCAATTGCCTGTACTAACTTAGATAAATAATGATCCTGCATTCTATGATAAGAAATTTTGTATACTAACTCCATCTTTTCTCCTCCAATCATTTCAACTGCTGCACTGGATATTTAGTAAATAAAGATTTCCGAAACTCTTTATCATTCATAAGCATTGTAATTTCTTCGTTATTTTCGTTAAGAAACTTTACTACTTTCTTTTTATCCCATATATCATTTTCTTTTGGAAAATTATCAAATTTTTCATACAGGATTGATAGTATTTCTTCTCTTTTTATCGTGAAATTTTTATTTTCTACTTGAAACTCGTAGCTTTTCGCATTTGGTACTAAAATCGCTAGATAAATAACGTTAAAGAGAAAATTCTTCTCCATCGTATCCTTACCATCAAACCAATATGTCTCAACCATGTCTTCTGTAAGGATTCCATTCTCTTTTGCATCATAGTTCACCTTTATACTTTCATTCTCTAAACTTATACTTTGAAATGTTTCACCACCGGGTAAATGATTAACAATTGCAACCACATCTGAGTTATTCCCAACATATGTCCCAGCATATTGCTTAAAGTCACCAGGTTCAACATCAGATATTCCTTTTATTCTTTCTCCGCTAGAACAAGCAGTAATAAATAAAAAAATTGTTAGCATAACCATTACATTACGATGCATATACTTCATTTAGCATCCCCCATTTTTATCGGTATTTCTTTAATTACAATAGTACTTATCAAATCCCTTTAAAACATACGCATTTTAATCAAAATTAAAAATTTTCAATTTTTATGTTTACAATTATCCATTAATTGTATATACTTACTAACGTAAGAAAAATATTCTAAAAGGAGGTCGAAGGAAATGATGAAATTACAATTACATGCTTTAACTTTAGCGTTAACTGCACATGTGTTTTCTGGACAATTAAATATGAATTCGACCACCCTAATGGAGAATTGAAAATTGTACTTTATTTCTATTAATTCATAAATTCGCCACAGGAGGTCGTATACTTTCCTGTGGCTTTTTCACGCCTGGCCATAGGAGAACTATATCTTCCTGTGGCTTTTTTGTGCGATTTTTTAGTCTCTTACATTATTTTTTAAAGAAAGGAGCAACATTCGATGACTATTAGCGTATTGTTTTTAAGTATTACGATTCAAAGAAATACAATTTCCAAAGATGAAATTTTTCATAATGAGCAAATTGAAAAAGCTATGAATGATGTTAAGGAGCGCCAAGCACTTTATTGTGATCACATGTAATTCCTTTTCGAAAGGAGGAATTCATTTATGACTTTTCATATTTTCTTTTTTACGACTGTACTTCAGAAAAATACTTTAACTGAAGCTGAAATCAATCGTAAACAACAATTAAAACAACTGACTGATAAAATGACTGACATTAAAAGTTCATACTATACGCACATGTATTAAAAATATATTTTTAAGGAGAAATACCTTCATGAAATTTAAAGCATTCTTTTTAACCATCACCATTCAACAACGTAAGCTTTCTCGAAACGAAATTTTACGTGAGCAACACATTCAATCCATTATGGACGAAATGAAAGACCGCCAAGCTTCTTATTACAGTCGTCTTTTCTAAATCAATTATAAAGGGGTTTTATCTAATGAAATTTAAAGCATTCTTTTTAACCATCACCATTCAACAACGTAAACTTTCACAGAATGAGATTTTGCGTGAGCAACACATTCAAACTATTATGGACGAAGTAAAAGAGCGTCAAGCTTCGTATTACAATCGTCTTTTCTAAATAACTTTTAAAGGGGCTATACCTTCATGAAATTTAAAGCATTCTTTTTAACAATTACCATTCAACAACGTAAACTTTCACAGAATGAGATTTTGCATGAGCAACACATTCAAACTATTATGGACGAAGTGAAAGACCGCCAGGCTTCTTATTACAGCCGTCTTTTCTAATTAACTTATAAAGGGGTAATATGTAATGAAATTTAAAGTATTCTTTTTAACGATCACGATTCAAAAAACTAAGTTCTCAGACAATGAGATTTTGCATGACCATCAAATTAATAAAGCTATGGAAGATGTAAAAGAACGTCAAAGTCACTACTGTAGCCATCTATAATTCCTTTCGAAAGGAGGAATGTATCATGAAGTTTCACCTTTTCTTTTTAACAATCACAATCCAGAAAGAAACTATTTCTGAAACTGAATTAAAACAAGAACAGCAATACAAAATGATTATTGATGAAATTCGTGATCGAAGAAGCAAATACTACACCCACCTATAATCATTTAACTATAAAAAATTGAGAGGGGTCGATTATGATGTTGATAGTACGTTGTAAAGAAATGATTTGGATAGTTCAGAGGGATTCCACATAGTTTTATTTGGGGCTATATCATCCAAGTTTACTGTTTTATTTGATATGTAATAAATATATAATAAAATTGCATTCGTACACTTTTTAATATTGATTAATAAACAAAAGATACACCACTTAAAAAGGGGTGTATCTTTCTCAACATTTACTATTTTCGATTACTTCGTTTCGTCTTAAATAATCTCACTAAGTTTGATACAACAGTTTTCGTTACTGCATAAACTGGCACCGCCAAAATCATTCCGATAATTCCCGCAAAGTTACCTACCCCTAAAATTAAAATAATAATTGTTAATGGATGAATATTTAATTTTGAACTCATAATACGCGGTGAAATGATGTTACTTTCAAACTGTTGTACAATTGTTACGATAATAATTACGTACAACGCTTGCATCGGAGATACGAACAGACCTACAATAACAGCTGGTGCTGCACCGATAAATGGACCTAAGTTAGGAATGATATTAGTAAATGCTGCTATAATTCCTAAAACAAAAGCGTATGGTAAATCGATAATTAAATAACCGATAAAAGTAAAAGCACCTACAAATATACAAACGAGCGCTTGCCCTTGAATATAAGCAGATAATGTTTCGTTCGTTTCCTTAATGATACGAAGTCCTTCTTCACGGTAAGATTCAGGTAATAGACTAACTGCTTTCCCTGGAAACGCATGTCCATCTTTAAACATATAAAATAAAATGAACGGTACTGTAAAGATAACTAATGCGACATTCGTTATAATACCAAATAAAGCCGTTGCACTCGACGTAATGGTGTTTGGTATATCCTTTAAGTATTCAATTGCATTTTTTTCAATTGTTTCAATGGAAACATAGTTTTGTGTAGATAACCATTCAAACAGTCTATGATGGGATAAATCTTGTATGTATACTTTTCCCTCTTTTATATAACCTGGCATATTTTTTACTAAATCCATTAGCTGTTGGGAGATCGTTGGTACTACTACCCCAACTCCAACCGCGGTTAATGTTATGATAAAAAGATATAACAGTAATATCGCTAAATTTCTAGGTACTTTTTTATCCTCCAAAAAGACTAATACCGGATTAAATATGAAGTATAAAAAAAGCGCGATTAAGATTGGGAAAAACAACGTTGATATGAAGATACCAATCGGTTGAAATAGAAACGATATTTTTGTGCAAATAAATATGATCGCTACAACCATTAGCACTTCTAATGTCCAAAAGTGCACTTTCGATTTCAAAAAAACGTCCTCCTTTAAACTAGCACTTCTCTTCATTGTACCAAAATAAGCAACAATTTCACATAATATTTTCCTTTACAATATTCCAAAATACCAATAAATACACTACAATGAGATTACATACAAATTTGCAGGTAAAGGTGATAAAAATGACACAATGCATCATTTGCAGAAAAGATACGAAAGAACTTAGTGAACAATATGTCATCCCAGAAATATTATGTGGATATTATTTCACAAACTCAATTTGTGATACTTGTCATGAACAAATGACAACAAAAATTGATCGCCCCTTAATTCGGCATAAATTAAGTCAATTTAAGATTGAGCAAATGAAAAAACAGATTGACTCCCCCCTCTATACAAATGAGCATGGTGAGGAACTTGCGGCGGCTGAGACAGATGTTGTTGAAGTAAGTGATGAAATACTTTATTCCAATGCATTAATTATGAAACTATGTAAAAAGCACGATATTTCACTACATAATGAAATTTGGAAAGAAGAACGTGTAACAAAAGTAGCTAGCTCTATTCAACGTGAATTACTTTTAGATAACCGTAAGTATAAAATGAGTGTATTAAAAATGGCTTATACTTTCGCTGTACAAGCAGTTGATGGCTATTTTGAAGATCCTGATGCGATTGATATTTCTAACATTCTATCAAATGCCGACTTCATGGAATTAAAAGAAAAGAGCATTGTTCGCGATTTAAGCAAAAGTTCATTATGGAATACATTAAATACAAATAGCGAAAACCATTATTTTATTTTATTAAGTGATAAAGATGGCCTGTTCTGTTTCATTCGTCTATTTGATATTTTTGACGTTGTCGTTCATTTATCCGAAAAGAGATATGAACTTTCATCACCAATTGTTGGTATAAATAATGTAAATAAACAGGAATTTTATGTCCAAACTTTAAAACAGTATATGGACGGGCTCTTTAAAGAAAAAACACCTTCTATTTAATGGCAAAACAGAACATACGGTCTCCTTTCTTGATGAAAAGACACTGTGTTATAATAAGTATGAAAAGAACAATACAATCACATAAACCAATTATAAATTGTATATAAATAAAAAAGACTAGTGTGCGGCTACACACTAGTCCACGTAACTTAGCAGATTGGATTGTTCATTTATCCTATTTGTTTCTTACAAACAAAACAACCCACATTCTATTGGCATAGGTGGGTTGTTATTTTTTGAGCTTGTCTATTAAAACGACGACGAACGTTAACAATGCAACGAGAAACAGTCCACCTTGCAGTAACAACGCTATTTCACTCACTTATTATCACCCCCCTCCTACTTGGAGAAGTGATAATTGAACAACCAACCGTACCTTAAGTTACTATTTAATTTTACCATATTTTCTGATAGTTTACGATGAAAACCCGCAAGTGATTTACTCGCGAGTTTTTTTATTTCTCACTATTTTTTTAATGCATATGCATCGGCTATCATTTCACCAACAATTTTATTTTCTTGTTTCTTATCTTCTTTCAATAAAGGAAATAACAGTTCTGCCACTTCATATGCCTCTTCTAAATGAGGGTATCCCGATAATACAAAAGTATCAATTCCTAACGCTTCATATTCTTTTATTCTATCTGCTACTGTATGCGGATCTCCTACAAGTGCAGTACCTGCACCACCTCTTACAAGTCCTATACCAGCCCATAAGTTTGGACTTATCTCTAACGATTCCCGTGTTCCTTTATTTAAATAAGTCATTCGTTTTTGACCAACTGAATCGTACCTTGCAAATGTTTTTTGAGCAAGCTCAATTGTCTCATTATCTACATATTGAATTAAACGTTCTGCCTCTTCCCATGCTTCTTCTTCTGTTTCTCTTACAATTACGTGTAATCTAATGCCAAATTGAACCGTACGCCCCTTTTCTTCCGCAAGTTTTCTTACTTCATCTATTTTCTCTTTCACTTGCTTTGGTGGCTCGCCCCACGTTAAATATACATCACTATGTTCTGCTGCAACTTCCTTTCCAGCAGCGGATGATCCTCCGAAATATATAGGAGGGTATGGCGTTTGAACTGGCGGGAACACAACTTTACTATCCGTAACCTTAATATGTTTTCCTTCTAAAGAAATTGTTTCACCTTGCAATGTTGATTTCCAAACCTTTAAAAACTCATCCGCCGCTTCATATCTTTCATCATGCTCAAGATATAATCCATCACCTTGCAATTCAACTGGATCCCCTCCAGCTACTACATTAATTAGAAGTCTGCCGTCTGAAATTCTATCAAATGTAGAAGCCATCCTCGCTGCAACTGTCGGTGACATTAGTCCTGGTCTAACTGCTACTAAAAACTTTAATTTCTCTGTCTCAGCTGCAAGAGCTGACGCTAACACCCATGGATCTTCACAACCTTGACCAGTTGGAAGTAACACACCTGTATATCCTAAATAATCGGCTGCCTGTGCAACTTGTTTATAATAACCATACTCAGCTGCTCTTCCTCGTTTTGTCGTTCCTAAATATCGACCATCTCCATACGCCGGAATAAACCATAATAATTCCATACCTTTTACACACCCCTTATTTATTTTGAAACGTATACTAAAATACTCTATATAAATTACCCCTAATAATTTATATGTTAATTTCCTATCTCGCCTTTAAAATTATCTCGCCATCTTAAAAACTTCACTTCTAGTAAACGTACGAGTGAATCAGAAAACTTCCCAACGAATGCAAAGATGATAATACCGACAAATACGATATCTGTATTTGAAAATTGCCTTGCATCCATTATCATATAGCCAATACCTTCTGTAGATCCCATAAGTTCTGCTACTACTAAACTCACCCATGCAACTCCTAATGATAATCTTGCTCCTAGTAATAGGTTCGGTAATGCGGCAGGTAAAATTAATTTTGTAATTAATTTTCTTTTACTAAACTCTAACACTCTCGCAACATCAAATAATTTTGAATCTACACCTCGTATTCCTAGAAACGCGTTTACGTATAAAGGAAAAAATGCACCATCTGCAATTAATAACACTTTTGATGTTTCCCCAAAACCGAACCATAATACGAAAAGCGGTGCAACAGCTAAGTGAGGCACAGTTCTTAACATTTGTACTGACGGATCTAAATATTGCTCACTTCTCGTTGAAAATCCAACAATTGTTCCTAAAATAATTCCTAAACTCCCGCCAATAAAGAAACCAGCGGCCGCCCTAAATACACTAATACTTACATGACCGAATAACTCTCCTGTTTTTATAAGTTCTTGAAAAGCTAGAAATATATCTAATGGCGTTGGTAATACTGTTTTAGAAACTAGATCAAATACGCCGGCTAATTGCCAAATTATTAATACGATAACTGGTATAGTAATCGCTCTTACTAACACTTTTACATTTGTCTTTCGCACTTTTTTTACATTGCTTTTGCCAATCGTTATACTCGCCCTTTTCACAACAGCCTTCGTATTTTCCAATTTACAAAACCTCTTTTCATTTCGCCTTTAATGCTTTTTCTACGAAAGAATTATCTACAACTTTATCTGTTTTGATTTCTTTCTTTATAGAACCGAGCTTATATTGAAAATCTGCTGTCTTTTGCTGTTCTGTAACTATTTCTTTCGTTACCGGAACTAAAATGGGTTTGTCGTGATTAAACACTTCTTTTACAATATCTGCATCTATTTTCTTTGCGGAAGTGTATATTTTTATTGCTTCATCTAAGTTTTCATCTTGCCATACACGTGCTTTTTCATATACTTTAAGGAATTTCTCAACTAATTCTGGATGCTCTTTCGCAAATTTTGTTCTCGCAATTAAAAACTCTGGAGAAGATACATTTAATTGTTCACCATCTGTAATCACCTTCGCTCCTTTATTTACCGTATGTAACGATATGAAAGGATCCCAAATTGCCCATGCATCTACTGATCCTGATTCAAATGCTGGCTGCGCTTCATCTGGTTGCAGTTGAATCACATTTACATCTTTCGCATTGATACCCTCTTTATCAAGCGCTCGATACAATAAATTAAATGCGCTACTTCCTTTTGCAACAGCAATTTTTTTACCTTTTAATTCTTTGACACTTGTAATCTTGCTATCTTGTTGTACAAGAATCCCTGTTCCTTTTCTCGCATAACTTGTATTAGCAATTTCGGTAAATTCAATACCAGCTGCTTGTGCGGAAATAACTGGGGAGTTCCCAACTTCACCAAAGTCTAATCGATTTGATGCAATCGCTTCAAAATAAGGAGGACCGCTTTGGAACTCTGTCCATTTCACTTTAACTCCTTCCTTTTTGAATTCTTCTTCAAACCATCCCTTTTTCTGCGCGAGTAATAGTGGACTTAATCCTTGCTGAATACCAATTTGTACTGTTACATCTTCCTTCTTACTACTTGCTGTACTTTTCTCACATCCGAATAGAAATAAAGAAATAGCTACTGCAAAAGAAAGAACTTTAAATTTTTTATACATAAATACTCACCCTCTCCCTATAAACTTGTTTGAATCAATCCTCCATACTCAAACTGCTGTAATACTTTCTTTCGAATTTCTTGGAATGACTCCGAAGTTTTACTACGCGGATAAGGTAAATTATTTTCAATTGCTTTATGTATTTTTCCAGGCTTTGCACTCATGATGACAATTCTGTTTGAAAGATATATTGCTTCATCTAAATCATGTGTAACGAATATCATTGTCGTCTTTTTTTGTTCCCAAATGTTGAGCAGTACTTCTTGCAAATGACTTCGGGTAAATGCATCCAGTGCTCCAAATGGTTCATCAAGTAATAATACATTAGGATCTCTTAGCAACGCTCTTGCAATCGCAACACGTTGTGACATCCCGCCTGATATTTCTTTCGGATATGATTTTTCAAAACCGTCTAACCGAACAATTTCAACCCATTCCTTTACCTTATCCTTCACATACTTATCTTTTAATGACAAATCAGCTGCAATGTTTTCTTCAACTGTTAACCATGGAAACAGACGATGCTCTTGAAATATAAATCCTTGCTTCTTACTCGGTTTTGTTATACGCTCCCCATCAATAATGATTTCACCTTCAAAATCGTTGTCTAAACCTGCAATAATTTTTAATAGTGTACTTTTTCCGCAACCACTCGGACCAATTACTGTAACAAAATCCCCTTTCTCTAATTGAAAATTAATATTCTCTAATACTTGAACAGTACCAGTTTGCTTCGAAAAATATTTTGATACCTCATGAATTGAAACAGTCACTTCTTCGCCTCCTTGAAATGATTCATCTAAATGAACAGATTCACTATTTATGCAATAAAAAAACCAAAGGCATTTTATCAATAGATAAAATGCCTTTGGTTTCTCCAATCAGCAATACGTAATAGAATTAAGTACATATTATACAAATATTTCCGATAAGTCAACTGGGTTTTGTTAAAAATTACATATGATTCGTTTGAACATCCTTATTGTTATTTGTTTAAAAATTACTTTTTATGGTCCTTAATCCACTGTAACCAATAAGAAAACTCACATGCCAAATGCATTTGATGTGATTTAATAAGGCTATTAGGACAAAGTGCCGGAAACTCTACAACTAGACTTACTTCTATACCAGTATCTGTATCTTTGAATTGATGTCGAACTCCACCAATAGTAGTACCGTCTTTCATACGTGCAACACCTGTTGATTGGTATTGATAAGACTTTTCTCGAGGTGTCTTCAATCCTGTTTCGTCACCAAAAACAATAAAAAATTGAACTGGAAATGGAGAATTACCAGTAGTTTCGATAACCTCTAATTCATTTTCCCCAAAGGGTCTTAGTACGTAGTGATCTGGACAGGCTGATAAATTTACTTGATCATTTTCATCTGATTGTTCAAGCATAAAACTATCAATTCCATTTATCGCTTCTTCTGCTGTAATCCCATCTAAATAGATACTTGTTTTTGAAAATTTTCGTCTATCACCAGATAAAACAGTACAAATACGCATACCCATTTCACTTAATTTCAGTTTAGATTTTAACTTATCATACATTTCATTGTATGAATAATTTAACTTTAGTTCCGTTAGTTTTTTTATCATAACGTCTGTATCATTTAATTCCGGTTCTTTATGTCCTAATGTATGTAAAACTTTTTTAATACGTTCTCTTTTCCACTTTGTAAGTTGTTCATTCGAAATATTGTTTCCGTCAATCATAATTTTCATATACATTCTCCTTCGCTTTGATCGTATCGTAGTGTATTTAATACTAAATGAATCATTTCTTGCTTCGTGTCTAGATTCAAATTCACCTCTGAATGAGCAATACTGCTAAGACCGTATAAAATAAATCCTGATGTTAATAATGAGTTATCAGTATTAAAAATCCCAGTTTTCACCCCTTCTTCGATTACTTGTCGAATTAATGGCTGCATTCGCGTAAATAATTTCTGTTCCAGTTGAAAATGTTGTTCTGTCTGAAACGAACTCACATTTTTATAGGGTGCTAATTTTTCGATAAATGTCCAAAATATATTTAGAGAATCTTTCAGCTTTTGCATGACAGACCGTTCATTAGAAATAAGTATTTCTTCAATTAACTCCATATTTTTCACAATAAAATCATTTAATACTTCATCAACAAAATTCTCTTTAGACTTGAAGTAATAATAAAATAAGCCCGTTGCTACACCTGCATGATTCACAACATCTTTTATGCCAAATCCTTTCATACCATTTTTCATATATAGTTCAAAACCAATATCCATCAACTCTTGCCTTCTAACATCTGGTTCTTTTGATATTCTTTTCATAGGTCATCTCCTACTATGTTTTACCCTCGACTGAATCTGATTCAATCATAAACGACTGAACTATATTCAGTCAATATTAGTTTCCACAAAAAAAGAGTAATCTCAAGAAATATACATCTAACCTTAGACTTATCAAAAAAGTTAGATCATATAACTTAAGACTACTCAATTTCATTAAACACATATTTTCTTTTCAAATCGCTTTAGTTTAACCACACCATTTCTGTCTCTACAATCATTTGAGGAAGCGTCTTTTGAATGATTTCCTCTAATATATTAAGAGCTTCATTCACATAACCACCCTCAAAACCCTCTAAAGGCTCAGGTAACTCATCCTCATCTAAAATAAAATATTCACCACTTGGAAGTACCAATATATCAATAATTAAGTCTTCAAATGACACTAATTCGTCTGTTATTTGCGTATTTTTTACAACATTAAAATAAGAGCCTACATATATTCCATTTTTATCTCTCCATATGTATAAATTGTACGGACGATTTTCCCAGTAGTATGCAATGGTGTAACTTCCTTTTGGGATTGTTAAACTCGCACGATGTGCAGTCATTGTAAATGAATACTGAACCTCATGAAATAACACGATACTTTGCAACTGCTTTTCAAGTAATAAGCAAGTGTGATCTACTACGGTCGAATCATACCGAATTTTTCTTTCTATAATTTCACTTTTTGGTGTTAGTAATTTATTCATTCTTTGTTTCCCCTTATGCTATTTCTAATCTTAATTATATCCATTTATATAGTGATAAAGAAGTGTTTGGTCTCCAAATACACAATAAAAACTCCCTCTTATTTTAGAAGGAGTTTTTCACTGTCCATGTTTCATATTTTTTCACTTCTAATGGAAGCTCATTCGTTTTCAACCACTTCACTGCACTACATACAAGTGGAGATGAATTGTCTTCTGTAATGCTTTCAATAGGAACCCATCTAGCTCCTAATGAATCTTGCTCTTCAAATTGTTCCGTTACTACGAATTCACCTTCGCACCTTTCAACACCGTAGAAAACTGCGATATGATGTACATGTGTGTACTCCTTGAATTTTGATGGAAATTGAAAATCAATCGTACCTATTTGTTTTACTACCGTTACATTTAGCCCGGTCTCCTCTTTAATCTCTCTATGAAGTCCAGCTAATAATGCTTCCCCATCTTTTAGACTACCACCAGGTAGATCATACCGATTTCTATATGGCCCTTTAATTTTATCGATTACTAATATGTTATTGCTTTCGATACAAATGCCATACACACCAAACGCACGATGAAAATTAGTAGCATTATTCATGGTTCAATTTCTCCGTCATCACATCATAAAATTTCCGTTCCTCATCAACATTTAAGTGAACACGACTTACTGTTTTAGAAAATCCATATAATAATTGTGCTTTCATTGGCTCTTTGAGTATGATTTCAAATGTTGGAGGTTCCTTTATAAATTCCATCACCGTTGCGTCAAGAAGCTCTTTCTCTTTCGTTAAAAGTTCCCCTTTATAAAACGTAATTGTATCAATTTGCGCAAATGGTATAATGATTTTCTTTCCTAATCCAATTTGAATAATTATTTTTTCTTTCGCAACAATAATTTGATTTTTACGCATCGCTTGAATTTCAGCTAAAAAATAAAACATTGCATATACGTTTAAAATAAGTAACACCCATGCTACAACTGGATTCCATTGATGAAACAAATAATGAAAACCGATACTTTCTATTAAGGTCGCATGGATAATCATAATATATACACCTATTGCGCCAGTCTTTTTGTGATATGAGTATACAGATTCTCCTTCTGGCACTTTTTCACGCCACGATAAAAATGCATAATAGATTAACTTACACTCTGTTACAATGATATCTATTAATTTATTTCTTTTCATAGCAGCGTCAAATGCAGCATCAATTGCATAAGAAAATGAAGAATACTCACTTTTATATTCTTTATATTTTTTTATTATGTTAGGAAGCTTTCTAACAATTTTATATAGAAGGAATAACTCTACACATACAAAGGTAATTTCTCCTGCAACTATCATATAAGAAACGTATGAAAAAGCTTGTAAATAGTCGCTTGGAATAATAAATCTTGCAAATATATAACCAGCTATTACAACAGGGAATATATACGTTAACGAGTATCTTTTTCGAATAATAAAGAAATACGTAATAACCGGAATTACAAACATACAATCTAATAATGATCCAAGAACAACTTCTTTGGGAGTAGCTGGTACAATCGGAAGAGCATACAATAAATAGTTTGATAATAAGATTAAAGATACGAGTCCAATCCATATACCTTTTCGCCTTCGCGAAAGTGTGACACTCATACTTTCACTCCTCTATTTAAAAACCTCGTTTAAATGGTCTTTATAAAATGAAATAGCACGTTCAAACTCTTTCACTTCTTCTACTTTTACGACTGTTTCAAGTAATAATTTCATCGCGGATTCATGATCGTTTACGTTATATTTCGCTAATGACAAAAATACTTTCATCACATCATTATCTGGAAACTGCTGCAAACCTGTTTCTAAAACAGTAATTGCTTTATCATACTCGCCTATACAACGATATGTACTACCAAGACCGATATATGCGCCACAAAGTGACTCCCCTTCAAGACCATTTGCAATTGCCTGTTCATAATACGGCATAGCTTCTGTTTCAAGACCCATTACATCATGTATCCAGGCACATTGATAAAGTACTTCTGCATCCCTCGTAAAGTTTGTTAATCCGATGAGTATCTCTTTAGACTGCGCATATTTCTTTTCTTTCCGGAGTTTAATAGCTTGCTTTAATAAATGTTCCATAGAATTCACTCCTCACCATTTATTCTATGTATCCATATTGAATGGTTAACGTTTGTGTAAAAGTAAAATTCCTATAAATTAAAGTTTCGCTTACCAATATATACTATGCGGATTCACTCTTATCCAAATACTTAAAATTATAAAGCAGTAATGTGATTACATAATACCTCTAACCTTTTAACAATTTCTTTCGCTGTTTCATCTTTTCCATTACATAACTTCTCTATACCGTCTTGTCCAATTACGTAGTGCATTGCTCCACGCGAATATAAAGAATGTGGTGAATTCGCAATCATTACACTCGCCTTCGCTTCTTCCATTCTATTTTTCGCTCTTTCAAACAGTTCTTCTTCATTTACGTCGCTTTCAAGTTTAAAGCCAACGAGTACAGTTTCTGAATCCCACTGTTTTATTTGTTTTAATACTTTCGGTGCCTTTTGAAAATGTATAATTGGCGCTATATCACTTGAGATTTTTCCATTCATATCAAGAACATTACCCTCTTGATCACAGATCTTGTCCACAATCCAATCAGATCCAGCCGCTGCCATAATAACCGCATCGACTTTTTCATGCGTAATGATACTTTTCATTTTATCTTGCAAATCAACAATTCCTTCAAATGGGTGTAATTCTAATTGATTGTTTATATCATTCGGTTTCTCCGCAAAATAACCATGTAAATATATAACATAGGCCCCTTTACTTATAAGCTCTTCGGCGATTATTCTTCCAATTGTTCCTTTTGCCATATTCGTATGACCACGAACTTGATCCCATTTTTCTAAACAACCACCGCTTGTAATTAATACCTTTTTCCCCTTCATTGTAACCATCCCTTACTAATTTTTCTTACGAAACCATTCTGTTCCAAAATCAACTATATCACGTTGTTTCATAAGACGGCACTTTGCGTTTCCTATTTCCCCTATTGTTACGGTTCCTTTTTGCTCAAATTCCACACCAATTTCTACAAATTTGTCAGAATCGTAATCCATATCAACAAATTCTTTCCACACTCTTTCGCCATTTTCTATAATGGGTGCCCCTACTTTTATTAACTCACATGCACCAGAACGTACTTCTGATAAATGTACAGAAGTATTGGAATCATATCCAACACCAATTAATAATATGTATCCGTCTAAATCATATATTTTTCTTAATGGAGATTCTTCTCCTAAACTCATTGATAGAGACTGATTCATCGTTATTTCTTCTGCATGTCTTCCCCATGCAGCAAAACTTCCTAATGGATGGTTACTGCGTACTACATTCGGATATGTACGAAAACATTCAACTATTTCCCCCATACCTCTTGTTGGTGTTATTCGTGGATCATAAGCTGGGACATTATCACGGATAATCTGCCACCAATCTTCAGGAACAGGCGGTCTTGACCAATGTTTCGGATCGGATAAATCTGAAGATTGCGTTGGCATAATGAGTGTTCCTTCTTCTGTAATAACATTCATTAACGCCTCTACTACTGCAACTGCTCCGCCAGATACCCAGCCTATGGAGCTTAACGAAGAATGTACAATAACTGTCATTCCTTTTTCTAATCCTAATTTTCTTAAATCATTTGTAATTGTTTTAATTGTATTTGGCAATGGCGTACTTGCCACTATTTCATTCATTTTCACGATTGTTCCCCCATTTTGTTTTAAACTACTACATACATATATTATCATATTTTTCTTAATTTTTAACTTAATCATTTTTATCCAATTAAAAAATGGTAATAAATTGGTTTTATATAACAAAAGAAGCAACATGAAGGCGTTACATCACAGCAATAAAAACACTATATTTAAACGAAAGAGCCCATCAAAAATGATGAGCTCTTTGTTCCATTTATCCTTCAATTGTAACTCCAGTAAACATCGATAAGTTTCCCGTTATTTTCTCACCTACACGTAAAAATAACCCTGCGGCTCTTCCGCTTATGCAGTGTGAACCAATTAAAAGTTTACCAGTATACGGACCGTCCCATGTGTCAATTGTATAGTCAGGCATTTCTATGTATTGCTGATATATTTTCCGCTGTTCAAAGTAATACTCTGTTTTATCTTCAGCTAATAGTTCATTATTTTCAAATATAGATACCCCTCCGCCTTCACGGCCGTATAAAGGTTTAGAAACATAGGATTCATTTCTTTCTATAAATGGTTTATTTGTAAAGTATGTTGGTAGGAAGTATTTTTGAATGGTCTCTCGCTCTTCGTCCCCAAAGAAAACTTCATCTTCATAAAGCTGCCAAATTAATGCGAGTACACTTTTATTTTGCATAAGAAAGGCAGCAGGTGGATTAATGATTTTCACTCTTCCTTGCGCTATATGATCTAAAAACTGGAGTCCAATTCTTTTCCCGTTTTTATCAGCGTCTGAAACTAAATATTCAATTGGATATAGCCTATATAAATAATGAATTCTCTCACCATTTTGCGTATATATACCATCATCTGTCACGACAATATCTTGTATACCTATATAATCCGTTGACTGATCCAAACAATAGCTTCTTAAAAATTGAACCGTTTGATGATCTTCATCATGCCAATCATAACTCGTGAAATAAATCGTTTCTCTAGGATCTATATTATAGTCATGTTTAATTTGTTCCCATGCCTGCACAATATGCTCTTCTATATGATTTGGGTGATTTACATCGTGATAACGGCACAACACTTCATTTGCGACCGATGGCTCTAAATAACCTGTTGGTGTATCACAATTTACTTCTATTAACTTTATATCTTCACCATTTACGATAAAGTCAAATCTCGTAAAATATGAAAACAAACCAGTATGTTTCATTCTCGCAATTTCCCACGTTTCAGCAGGAAATCCTAGTGTTTGAAAATCTTCTGCCGTATTTACAATATATTGATACGTTCTATATAACACGTACATAATTTCTTCAGTCGCTTTTGAAATAGCAGTATAAGTTTTTACTGGCATACGATACATACCTGTTGCCATATATTGATTCCATTCTTCATTTTCTAATAGGCTCGGCCACGTAAATCCATTCCGACCAGCCTCTTCCGCTAGTGAAAACCATACTTTCATATACTCCTTCTGCTCTTGCTCTGTATACATATTCCTATTATCCTTTCGAGTTATGATCCGGCCGGTGCTTTTGCGTTCCCAATTCCACTTGAACCTGAATTCACTTTTGGCGTTTGTGTCGGAGATGATTTTGGCGCATTTGTATCTGGTGTCACTTTATTTGAGCTATTTGGCTGTTGTTTATTTAAATCCACTTTATTGGACGAGTTATTATTGTTACTGTTAGTTCCGCCGTAATACCCTCCACCACCGCTTCCACCAGTTCTACTTTGGTCTTTTTCACGATAGGGAATAACATTATTTGCATACGGTTTCTTCATTATATTTGGCTTTGCTGTATAATTCATATTTGAAGTTCTGCTTGCTAATAAATATCCTGCTACGAATGGAAGTATCGGTAAATGTGAATTTTCATGATACGATGAAAAAGACGGATTCATTTCCTTACATAACTCATCTTTTTCTACATTTTCATTAGTAGGAGCTTTATCATCGCAATGTAATGTTTCTTGTTCATTTCCCTGTTTTGCACCATCTGTTTTAACAGCAGTACTTTCTTTCTGTGCAGTTTCTTCTTCATAATCACCACAGCCCGTTAATAAAAAAGATGAAACCCCTATTGAAGTAGCGATTTTTATAAATTTACTTTTATCCATTCTCATGTGTTATACACCCAATTTCCATTATCTATATTTTTCCAGATACCTTTATTATATAATGTAAATGTTACTTTTTTCAAACTAAACACAATATGTATTTACATATTTTCGTACTATTTTTCCAAATAACAATGAAACCTTTCAATCCCCGGATATTTTTCTCCTAAACTTTTAATCTGAAAACCAATTTTCTTATAAAATTTTACTGCCTCAGCGTCAGTCTCTGCCTCTATATACGTCAATTGATGCATTCTTACTACTTCCTTTATATTTGCAACGCAATTCCTTTATGGCGATATTGTGGAACGACTGCTATGTGGCATATTCTCGCTTTATTTGCTCCGATTATTTCAATACCTATGCAAGCCTTTTCTTCATATCTATACAATGACCCTTTATTCCTTTCATAAAATAAAACTGCTTTCTTTAAGCTAGTTTCACTTGGGCCGATTGCATACAGTAGTACATTTAAAATAGGATCTTTCTCAATTTGTTCAACACATTGCAAATTCATTTCATCATTCCTTTCTACGAAAAAAGATTAGCTCTTTATATAAAGAGCTAATCTCATTACGCCGTTATTTTTTCTTCTTTCTTCACAACGACCGCTACATAACTATGTAGTATCATTCCGATAATAACGAGGCTCATACCAACCCAAGATAAAGATGACGGAATTGGTGCAGATAACAAGATAAGTTCTCCTACTAGCGCAAATAAAACCTCACCGGACTGAGTCGCTTCTACTGTTGCTAGTTTTTGCGGATCATCTTTTACAAGGTCTGTCGCAAAGAAGAATAATACCGTTGCGATTAAGCCAGAACTAACTGCTACAATAAAGCATTGGAAAACTTGGCTACTTGACGGTAGACCACCTGTTGATACTTCATAACCAGATAGTAAAAACCAAAATGGTAGACTTGCTAATGTCATACCGAGAACTCGCTGGAATACATCTAACTCGCCTTTACAAACTTGCATCATTTTTCGATTTCCAAGAGGATACGCAAACGCTGCAATCAGTACAGGAACGACACATAAAACGGTTTCACGAATTCCTAATGAAGAAGCATGTTCTACTTGCATGAGTACAACACCGCATAAAATAATACCCGACATAACTAATTCCTTCATTGGGAGTTTTTTATGTAATGGATCTACCGCAAAAAATGGCGTTAACAAAATCCCTGCGACGATTGTAATTTGCCATGTTGATGCAACGAGCCAACCAGGTCCAAACGCTCCAGCAAAACTAAGTGGTGCATAGAAGAGACCAAATCCAACGATACTCCACACTAACCATTCTTTCGGATTGTTTTTCATATATTGAAAGAGTTGCTTTAAGTTTCCCCTATACATGACAATAAGTAAAAGCATTGGAACCATAAAGTAGTACCGTAATGAAGCACTCCAAATCCAGCTTCCACCTTCTAAGTCCATCGCCCGGTTTAAAACGAAGGTAAAGGCAAAGAAAAATGATGCCAATATCCCTACTGCAATAGCTTTCATGATAAAACCCCTTGTTTAGTTTCTTCTTATACTATACAACAAAATAAATATAATTAAAATTCGCACTCTTTATCTTGCATGTATTCTAGCTCTATATAGTTTTCTTAACTGACTAATATGAGCTTGATGGTACCGATTATGATCAGCTATATGCCATATCCCCCACCTTATAGTCGCAGTTTCTCCCTTTTCATAAAAAACCTCTCGTGTTAAATCATTTTCTGTTAGTTTCATGCATTCCTCATAAAACATATGTTGCACAACTTCATAATCTTGCATTAATTGTTGCAATGTCTGTTTTCTTAAACTTGGCAGCTCTCCTGCTTCATTTAACATAGATCCATATATATTATCAAGTGTCTGTGGAATTGCTTCTCCTTTTAAGCGGTACACCCAATGTAAATCGACAACTGCTAAATGTTGAAGTAGTTGTCCAATACTATTTTCATTATTTTCTGTCCCTTTAAATGACAGTTCTTTTTCATCAGTTCCTTCCACTAACTTTTGCAAGCGTTTAAATGTATCCGTAACCATCGCATACAAAATCGCTACTTGCGGGTTCATATTTTTGTCTATATAAAGATCTTTCATACTAAACTCCCTTTCTTAAAAGAACAACACCATATGTTCATCATCACTATACACACCATTCATCTTTATAGCTCTCTTTTCAATTCCATATGTTTTAAAGCCCATTGATTCATACAACTTCTTTGCTGGCTCATTTGTAGACACCACACCTAAAGTCAATTGTTCCAAGTTCATTTCTCTTGCTCTTTCAATTGCCTTACGTATTAAATCACGTGCAAGGCCATTTCTTCGATTGCTTGCATCTACATACATCGCAACGATATGCCCTTTATGTTTATACGCCTCTTTCTCTTCTGTTAGTAAAGTGACAACTCCAACTAATTGATAATCCTCATTAAAAGCACCGAATGTACAACTAGTAGTAGCTGTTAAATTACTTTCCACTCGCTTAATCGGGTTTTCTTGACGAATCGCCTCTTCATAAGTTGTTACAAATGCCTCTGGATTTACTTGTAATGCTTGTAAACGTAAGTCCCAATATTTTTTTGCATCTTCTTTCGTAAGTAATCGAATCATATTTCTCCAGCCCCTTTAAGTTAACATAATATTTTTATAAACTACTATTTATAGATTCGTATTCTTCTCTTAACATACTATAGCGATAACGATGAATGAACTTCCCTTGACGTAATCGATCCTTTCTCATTAATCCTTCACAAACAAAACCAGCCTTTTTATAACTCTTTCTAGCTTGAAAATTATCTTCATCTACACGTAGCCATACTTTTTCTAATTTAAATTCAAAGAATGCTACATGTAACATACTATATAGGGCTGCTATTCCATACCCTTTCCCCCAGTACTCTTTATTACCAATCGCGATTCCCAGTTCTGCATTTTTATTTGTTTTATCAAAGTTTTTAAGATCTATCCATCCAATATGTATGCCGTTCTCTGCAGTGATAGCTCTTTGTTCATAACCATTTTTTCGATTTATACATGCCTCAATCCATCGTTTTGTATCTTCACGAGTGAACGGTGGATATTGATCTGGTACAACTAAATGTTTTGTTACTTCTGTATCTAATGACCATTGATATCGTTCTTCTACATCATCTAGCGTCAGTTCTCTTAATTGAACAAATGGTACATTCATTGTGTTATCCCCTTTTTATTTTCCTATAGAAAACCCTTCGAACATTCTTCCTCCATACTGTTCTAATGTTTTTTCTACAAAAGTAATTAATTTTCTTTTCTCTCCCGTTGTATAAAAATGATCGAATGCTGCTACAAATTGATCTGCGTATTGTTCATCATATCTTCTAAGTACCCTTATAAACCATTTTGAACTTCCAAGCCATTTCCCATTTACTCTTAATACATATTCATGTAATAAATCAGCTAATAAATTCGCGATAAACAACTCTTCTTCTCTTTTTGATGCACCAATAAAATCATCCAAAGTATCTGTAATAAAATAACGCTTCTGCTCCATCATTTCTTCCGTCCATTTAGCTGGTCCTTTATTTAGTAACTCATTCGCTTCGCTTTTTAATTTCTCAATAATTTCATCTTCCCCTTTTAATACAATACCTTCTGCAACTAATTGTGGTAACGAAGGTCTTCCGCGGTCACAATCCATTTTAAAAAAGGTTTTTAACGTTTCAAAATTATGTACAAATACCTCAACTGGCCATCCATTACTATAGAAAGATTCTCTATAACAAGATGGCAAACTACAATCTATTATTACAATGTCCAGATCAGATGTTTTTGTCGCTTCCCCTCTTGCAACGCTTCCTCCAAGTAAAGCTACATCACAATTCGGAAATTGTGATGTAATTATGCTTTGTGCCGCTTCCATTGCTTTCATAACCGTTCCCCTTTTCTTATTTCTCTTTCTTTTTTTCAGCTCTTTCTCTCGCTTTTTTTATATACGGCTCTGCGTCTGGTGTTTTGCATGACGTTTCTCCGTGATCAACCTGTACTTTTCCAATTTCACGTGCAATTTCAATAGCTAATCGCTCTAAGTCTTCATTACGAATTCCTATCGCGATTAATGCACGATTCATCGCTTCTTTTTTTCTATTTTTTTCATTATGTATATTTACTTTAATTTCTTCTAAATACGGAGAGAAGAAATCGTCTTGTAACATTTTATTTTTAATCGCTATATTTGCTAATAAAGACCAGCCTGCTCTTCCAATCCATTCATCATCAGATTTTGTCCATTCTTCCATTCTTTCTATCGCGATTGGCGACGTACAAATAGCCGTCATCAAAACATCCATTAAACAATAATAATCAACTTCCTGTACCCATTTATTTAGTAGTTCTGTCGTAACTTTTTTTGGATCTAAAATCATCGTTGCTAAAGTCATTGCATCCATATTTTTTGTTTGCCATAATAAAATTGCTAAATCATGATCTTTTTTTATCTTCTTTTTTAGCAATTTTAAATTCGCGAAACTAACTCCGAATAGTGGCTCTTTCGCTCCGTGATTTTTATACGTTTTACGATTTTGTTCTGTTCCATATTCCTCTAGTTGCTGCATTACTTCATCAAGTAACATATGCACACCTCTTTATCTTTTATGTTGACTTCATATATGTATGTACGATATATTCTACATTACTTTTTGGTTTTCCTATATTTATTTTTAAAATACGGTATGTGAAATTTTATAGATGCGTTTTAATACAACAGGCACCCTCTTCGCTAACATTCTCTGTATACAATCCCCTACTAACTCATTCATTGGGTTTACTATATATATGAACAAATTACATGCATTTTCATTCAATTTTTGTTTCATTTTAGTAAACCTGCAAAATATTGAAATCTTGCATACTTTTGGACAAACCTTTTTGCTCTTGTAAAAAAGTTTTTTTGCAATTACCTCCCTATAATTGCTAATATAGTAGAGTAGAACTTTTATAGAGAGAAGGAAAATTATGCACAATGGAATTCGAATGACAACTTTAGTGAAAAGAGCTATGTTGATTTGCGCGGGGGTATTATTTACATACGAAGCGGCTTTAGGATCAGCACATACTGCTCTAGCAAGTACAGAGGATGAAGCAAAATCTGTTCAACTTGTAAGTGAAATTCAATCATCTCTTGCACCGAAAGAAGCTCCAAAACAATATAATGGGCAAGTTAGAAAAGTAGCTTACTTAACATTTGATGATGGTCCTGGAAAATACACAGCTGAGCTTTTAGATATGCTAAAGAAAGAAAATGCAAAAGCAACATTCTTCCTTATTGGTTCAAATGTAAAAGCTTTTCCTGATCTTGTAAAGCGTGAAGATGCTGAAGGCCACTACGTTGGGATGCACAGTATGACTCATAACTACAAGAAACTTTACACAGAGGGTCATTACGTAGATGAGATGAAAGAAGATCAAGGATTAATCGCTGGCGTTCTAGGTAAATCACCAGTATTAACTCGCCCTTCTTACGGCTCAATGCCAGGATTAAATGAGGCTCTTCGCAACAAAGTTGTTGAGAATGGCTTAAAAGTTTGGGATTGGACAATCGATTCATTAGACTGGAAGTACAACAAAATGCAGGTTGATGCTGCATCTGCTAAAATTGTCGAGAATGTTCTAGCTCATGCTACAAATCCAACAGAAGTTATCCTTATGCACGACATTCATCCACAATCCGTAAAAGCAGTACCTGGTATTATTAAAGGGCTGAAAGAAAAAGGATATGAATTAGAAGCCTATAGTGAGAACGAACACTTCCCATTAAACTTCTGGCACGATAATCGTATGTAATAAAAAAGACTTGATTTCCTTTATCTAGGAATCAAGTCTTTTTATCGTTTTCGGAATTACTCCTCGTATATTCGACTCAAACTCCACCTTCTCTACTATCAATAAAAATTACAAATCACATGAATTTAACTTAAAAACATCACATGTTATACTATAATCTAGTTTAAATAAGTAGGTGTCATATGATCGTATATACAGTACAAACGGAAGAAGCTTGGAAACAATTTAAGAAACTTGGTTATTTAGAAGGTAATAAAGAATTCATCGATCCAGACGATTTATATTCATATGACTGGATGGTGCGCGCTGCTAAAACAAGATTGCCTTATTTCGATGGTAACTACCCTATTTGGGTCTGGGAAGCAAATAATTACCCAAATCGAAATCATAGAGGTTGGGGTAGAAAAAATTCAAAAATGGTAATTTTAACGCTAGATGTACCGAAAGAATGGGTACTATGGAGCTATTTTGACTATTGGTGCTGTGCTATGACTGACGGATCAATATATTTACATACAAAAAATAAGTGTACTTTAGATGAATGGTATACCTATATGGATAAAGAATACGGGATAATATTCGATTCCGACTATTTGTTATCTCATCCTGATTGGTGTCTAGGTAAAGAGGATTCGTTAGAAAAACAAGGTGTTATCGGCAAAATACCCCTTTCCTTCGTGAAAAAAGTAAGACGTTTTCGTGCTAAGACAGATAAGTCTATTCGTAAAATCAGAAGTGATAACTGGGATAATCGAAAAGAAAACCGCATTAAAAAGATGAATCGAAAATTAAGAAAGCGAAACGATAAACAAAAAAGACTACAAAAGCGACTTATACGAAATTAAAACATATATCAAAATACAGTAAGAAATTATGGATTGAATATACAAATTCAATTCTATTTTTTATATTATCAACACTTTAGCACATATTACTCTTAAGGAGTGATGTGTATATGGATTTTCTTTCAGCCGAATATTTGTCAGCCTTACTTGCCATTATTGTAATTGATTTAGTGTTAGCAGGTGATAATGCCATTGTAATTGGATTAGCAGCAAGACGATTACCGAAAGATCAACAAAAGAAAGTTATTATATGGGGAACTATCGGGGCAATCGCGATTAGAGCCCTCGCTACCTTAGTTGTCGTTTGGTTGTTAAAAATACCAGGGCTACTTCTAATTGGTGGTGTACTCCTTATATGGATCGCTTACAAATTAATTGCTGAAGGCAAAGATCATGATATTAAGGCCGAAGAAGGATTTTGGTCTGCTATTAAAACCATTATTATAGCTGATGCATTAATGGGAATTGATAATGTACTTGCTGTTGCGGGAGCTGCTCATGGCAACTTTTCTTTAGTAATCATCGGGTTATTAGTTTCTATTCCTGTAGTGGTATGGGGCAGTACATTAATTTTAAAATGGGTCGACCGATATCCTATCATTATTACAATTGGAGCAGCTGTTCTAGCTTATACTGCTGCGAAAATGATTGTAGATGAAAAATGGTTCGCTGCATTTTTCGAAAGCAACCCTTTCATGAAATGGGCATTCATCATTATCATCATTGTCGGTGTAGTTTTCTTCGGAAAGGCAAAACAAAAGGCAACAGATGGTTCTATCTCATGATGATGATTTATTTACAAACAAAAGGCACTATTCCTATGAATAGTGCCTTTTGTTATTTATTTAGCTTCCCCTTCCGGAGTCGTTTTTACTTTCGTTTTGTTTTTATCACGATTGTTATAATTATACTTCGAACGATCTATCGGTGTAAATCCTTCCGGTGTGTAGAATCGTAATAAGTCACCATTTACGACTTGGTCAGAGTATTTTAACGAGTTTTGAACCATTTGTTCATTTTGTTTTATTTCATCTGTAAATTCTACTGGTTTTCCAGTCGTTGTATCATAGTATTTGCCGTTTAATGCAGTAACTGTTGGGCTTACGTAGTTACCATTTCGGAACGCAACAACTTGCTTATGATCTGGTGATAATAAATCTGAACCGAATTGAACATAATTTTTTGTATCTGTTCCTAGTAAGTGTAAAAGAGTTGGAAGAACATCAATTTCACCACCGTATTGATGTTGTACGCCACCTTTCACACCTGGTACACGAACGATTAAAGGTACACGCTGTAACTGTGCATTTTCAAACGAGTTAATTTCTTTACCCATTACTTTTGACATTGCTGCGTTATGATTATCTGAAATACCGTAATGGTCTCCGTACATAACGATAATCGAATTATCGTATAAACCAGATTGTTTCAAGTAATCGATGAAACCTTTTACAGATTCGTCTAAATAACGTGCTGTTTGGAAATACGTATCTACAGATGAGTCACCTGTGTTCGCTGGTTCAATTGTCGCTTCCTCTTTATCAATTGGATACGGGAAGTGATTTGATAACGTAATAAACTTCGTATAGAACGGTTGTTTCAATGTTTCTAATAACGGAATGGATTCATTAAAGAATGGTTTATCTTTTAATCCATAGTTTACTACATCTTTTTCATTCATATCATAGTATGAAGCATCAAAGAATTTATTAAAACCAAATGATTTATAAATATCGTCACGGTTCCAGAATGTTTTATAGTTACCGTGGAATACTGCTGATGTGTATCCTTGTTGCCCTAAAATAGCTGGTGCTGATTGATACGTATTATGAGATTTCGTTGTAAAGACAGAACCTTGTGGTAAACCAAACATAGAATTCTCTAACATAAACTCCGCATCAGATGTTTTTCCTTGTCCTGTTTGATGGAAGAAGTTATCAAAGTAAAGCGTATTCGCATCTTTTGTGAATGAGTTTAAGAACGGCGTTACTTCTTGACCATTTAATTTATAATCGATTAAGAAGTTTTGGAATGACTCTAAATGAATATAGATTACGTTCATTCCCTTTCCTTTACCGAAATACTCAGGATTTGGACTTGCGTAAGTTGATGTTAAATAATTTCTTACTTCTGTCATGTTATCTCCATCAGCTAACGCTCTTTCCGTTGATGCTTTCGCACTTTGAATACCGTCATAAATTGTGTAGTTATACGCCCCTAAATATTTCACAATGTAGTTACGGTCAAACGTTCTTGTTAATAATTCAGGACGATCAGATTCTGCAAGTCCTAAGTTAACACTGAATAATAAAATACCTGCTACAAATACTAAAGATAATTTATGTTTCGCAACACGAATTGGTTTTGGATTTACAAATTTCGTTGCTACTAACACAATTAAAATAATTGTATCTAAGAAGTATAGCGGATCATAAAGATGTAGCAACGCAACAATACTACCACCTAAATCTCCAAAGTTATTCGTTTGTGTTAATGTCGGGAACGTAATAAAGTCACTGAAAAAGCGATAATATACGACGTTTGCGTATAAAAGAATCGACAATAACAAGTTGATAACAATTAACCAAATATAAGATCGTTTCCCTTTTGCAAATAATGCAAGTCCTAAAAATAGCACTGCTGAACTAAGCGGGTTGAAAAACAGCAAGAATTTTTGGATCGTGTTTGAAATCCCTAAATTAAATTCTGTTACATAAGCTGCATATGTTTTGAGCCAGAATAAAATAACGGCAAACAGAAAGAATCCAAAATGATTGCTTAGCACACTTTTGCTCTTTAATAAGAATTGTTTCATTTCTCCACCTCTTTTGATCATCCAAGGCTTATTTTTTATAAGTCTGTCTCTCTATTCAATTTTTCATCTTCAAATAGATTTTATTTATTTAACTATATGAAGAATACTAGTAATTATAATTTGAAGCTAGTATTTATTCAACTATTTCTTTCTAGAGATTTTGACCTTGGTTTCTATTTAACAAAATAAATTTGTAACATTTCCTGTTTTCTCCCAAGATTCATCCACTAATAATGACATCACATACTATATACCTTTATTCACTACTTCGCAAATAAATATGTCTCCAGTTCTGGAACATTAATGTAATATAATGAAATTCACAATAGATAGCATTTAATTTTTCGATATATATTATTTCTTCATTCAGTTATTTATGCTTCAGCAATTCTTCTATGTGTAAAATCCAAATCTCTTCCCTCTAATAAAGTTATTCTTGAATAATTATTCACAATCCATAAAAATAATGATTATAAAAAACCTCGCTCTCATAACGAGAGCGAGGCTTTTCATCATTTATTATTGACCTTTGTACATTGCATCTACTTGTTTTTGAAGTTCTTCATTTTCTAAGAACTCATCGTAAGTAGCCTCTTTATCGATTACACCGTTTGGCGTTACTTCGATAATGCGGTTTGCAATTGTTTGTACGAACTGATGATCATGAGATGTGAATAACATTGTACCTTTGAATGCGATTAAACCGTTGTTTAGTGCTGTAATAGACTCAAGGTCTAAATGGTTCGTTGGGTCGTCAAGTGTGATTACGTTCGCACCACTTAACATCATTTTAGATAACATACAACGAACTTTTTCGCCTCCAGATAATACAGAAACGTTCTTCTTAACTTCTTCACCTGAGAATAACATACGGCCTAAGAAACCACGTAAGAAGCTTTCTGACTCATCTTGTGGAGAGAATTGGCGTAACCATTCAACTAAGTTGAGGTCACTGTTCTCAAAGTACTTAGAGTTATCTCTTGGGAAGTACGATTGAGAAGTTGTAACGCCCCATTTGAATGAACCGCTATCTGGCTCCATTTCACCCATAAGAATTTTAAATAATGTTGTCATTGCAATATCGTTACGACCGATAAATGCAACTTTATCACCTTTATTTAAAGTGAAGTACACATTATCTAACACTTTTTCGCCATCAATTGTTTTAGAAAGACCTTCAACAGTTAATAAGTCATTTCCTACTTCACGCTCAGGTGTGAAGCCAACGAATGGGTAACGACGAGATGATGGTCTAATATCATCTAATGTAATTTTATCTAATAATTTTTTACGAGAAGTTGCTTGTTTCGCTTTAGATGCGTTTGAGCTAAAGCGCGCAATGAAGTTTTGTAACTCTTTTACTTTCTCTTCTTTTTTCTTATTAGCATCTTGTGTTAATTTTAAAGCTAATTGGCTTGATTCATACCAGAAGTCATAGTTACCAACGTAAAGTTGAATTTTACCGAAATCAAGATCAGCCATGTGCGTACATACTTTATTTAAGAAGTGACGGTCATGGGATACAACGATAACTGTATTTTCAAAGTTCATTAAGAAGTTTTCTAACCATTGGATCGCTTTTAAGTCCAAGTGGTTGGTAGGCTCATCTAGTAATAGAATATCAGGTTTACCGAATAATGCTTGAGCAAGTAATACTTTTACTTTCTCTGCCCCAGTTAATTCTGACAATTTCTTATCATGAAGATCTTCACCAATACCAAGCCCTTTTAGTAAGATTGCAGCTTCTGACTCAGCTTCCCAACCGTTCAGCTCAGCGAACTCACCTTCAAGTTCAGCAGCACGCATACCATCTTCATCACTAAAGTCTTCTTTCATGTAAATAGCATTTTTCTCTTGCATTACTTTATAAAGTTGCGTGTGACCCATAATTACTGTTTCTAATACTGGGAACTCTTCGTATTCGAAGTGGTTCTGTTTTAATACTGCTAGACGCTCACCTGGCGTAATATGTATGTCACCTGTTGATGGTTCGATTTCTCCAGATAAAATCTTTAGAAATGTTGATTTACCAGCACCGTTTGCTCCGATTAAACCGTAGCAGTTACCTGGCGTGAATTTTATGTTAACATCTTCAAACAATTTGCGATCCGCGAAACGCAAACTAACGTTACTTACTGTAATCATTTGTGTCCTCCTACTAATACCGCTTATTTCAGCGTTTTCTCACCGATTGTCTTAAAAAATCGCATATTACGACTCAATTATTGTAGACTATAGCTATTATATAGTAGAAGCTGGATGAATAGCAACGGTTGATTGCTATTCCTTTCTTTCCAAACTTGAATAAAACCTTTGTTTTTAATTATATTAAAGTTACATACACACTTTAAGGAGGATTTATTTTGAAGAAAATATTAATAATTGGAGCATTATGTTTATCAATTGAAATAACACAATAATTTGTATGCATTTCGCATTATAAATAGCAAACTAAAACGCTCAGAAAATATTCTGAGCGTTTTTATTTCCTACTTCAACTAAAGCACCTGTTAGTGTAAAAAGCTATTTCACCATTTGTATTGTTAACTTATCTTTTAACATTGACCTATATGAGTCAATTTCATATTTTGTATTATTGATTTTTTCTTTTTTCATTTTTAACATATCGAATATTTCTAACTCTAAATTCCTTCTAGCTTCAAGAACTTTTATCGCTCCTTCTACACCTGTATGGTTATGTTCTTTCCCATAGCCTTGGTTCGTGTAATAGTCGACAATTCCTGTGGCCCATTCTGGATTTCTTTCTTTTAATGCCTTCCTAAATGAAAATTCAAGATCATCTTGTTCTACATACAATAACATTGGATTTAAATTCTCTATGATTTTTGCAACTTTCATTACATAATTTATTATTTTTTCTTTTTGTTCACCGTATTTAATCATCCCAATTGTTAATGGGTTTTGTATGAAACAACATTCAAAAATATAAACCTTATTATCTTCTAGAGCAATTTCAGCAAAGTCATTCCATTTGTCAGCAATTAATTCAACATTTTTATCGAATGGTAATTCATATATATCGTTTCTTGAAATATCGTTACATAATTCGTCCGAAAACTGGTCACCAAACTCATTTTTTATCTTTCTGTATGGTAATAAATAATTGCTTCCTTTTTTTAAAACTCTTTTAAGAAGAACTTCGTTAAAATCTCCACTGTTAGATACTAATCTATCGAATTCAAATTTATTAAAACAAGATACACCATCATAGTCGGCGGGGTGGTTCAAATTCCCCTCTAAAAATAGTTCAACTTCAATTTTATTTTGGCTTAGAATTTCATTTATTAGCTTTGCAGTGGTCGATTTTCCGAATCCAGGTAAACCTTCTACTATTATTAGTTTTGTATTCATATTTATAAATCCCTTCCTTCAAAGTATGTAACCAAGATTTAAAAAATTACTTACTCCACTGCAATCACTCCTTCAAAATACAATATTCAACATTTCCTTTGAAAAATCCTTCTTAAAGTAACCTGACCGTTAGTTTAAGAACATTTTTTCACAATCTCTATCATTATTTTAACATAAATTTTCCATTTACCTTTTAAAAAAAATAGTCTACCATTATTTGAGTGAACTACAAAAAAAGGATGCTAAATCATATGTGATTTAGCATCCCTAATTTGTATGTTATTTTATATTTTCTCTCCTATAACTGAACCAGTTACTTTTAACAGGAGCTTCTTTTATTTCCTTTCACTTAATTTCTTTGCATAATTCTTCATTTTACTCGTTAATCCTATTAAAGCAGGTAACAATATTGGCATCACAATAATAGCTAATAGTAACAACGCAACGCCAACTACGGATGCCACTTGTATAAGCGTTAATACACCTGAAGGGATTAATGCAGCAAATGTACCACCTAAAATAAGTGCCGCTGATAATACGACTCCTCCGATATGACGAGAAGCAGTTACAATTTTCTCCGCTGGGTCCCCTTCTAACTCATTGTATCTCATCATTACAAAAATACTATAATCCACTCCTAAAGCGACAATCATTATGAAACTAAAGAATGGAACATTCCAGCTTAATGAATCTACATGTAAAATATGCGTACTAATTTGTTCACTTATCCCTAATGATGCAAAGTAAGCTAATAGTAACGATCCAATAATAAAGATGGTGTTTAATAATGAGCGTGTAATCACAATTAATACAATCGCGATTCCAATTAACATAATTGTAGCTGTACGTAAGAAATCTTGCCCAGTTACTTCTTTTAAATCAACGTTTCTAGCTGTCGTTCCTCCGATTGCTGTTTTCGCATGATTTAATTCCGATCCCTTCAAAGTACCATCTATTGTGTTATTGATTTCTTGAATAATTGGCATCGCTTCTTTTGAATACGGATTTACGTCTAAAATGATTGTCATTTTAGCAGTCTTTCTATCATGTGACATGTACGTATTCAAAGCTTTTTGGAAATCTTCTCCCTCCAAAACTTCTTTTGGAATATAGAATTTCTCAGAGCTTTTTGATTCATTCAGTTCTCCTAAATATTTCTGAGCATCCCCTAGGCCATTACTTACCTTTTCAAGGCCTTCTGTACTTTTAGTGAGTCCGGATTGTAATTGACCCATCTGTTCTTGCAAGTCTTTCAGTCCGGTTAATAGCTGACCTTGCCCATCGTTTATTTTCGTTAATCCGGTTTGTAACTCAGATGACTTGTTTGCAATTTGTTTTGAACCTGAAGCACCTTCATTTAATCCATTTTTAAGATCAGCTGCTCCTTTTTGTAACTTAGTAACTCCATTGTTCATTTCTTTTAAGCCATTATCCACTTTCAATAAAGATTGATTCGCTTCTTTAAATGATCCCATCGCCGCATTGTGCTGCGTTGCTAATTGATTTAATTCATTTGACAGCCCACCTAATTTCTTTTGAGCCTCTTTAGCAATTCCTATCGTCTGCAGAATGTTAGGATCATTTGCTAATTCTGGTTTCGTTTGAATGAAATTGGTCATTAACATTTCAATTTGTTCATAACCTTTCTTCGCACCGTCAATCGCTTGAGAAATACTTCCGAAGTATTGATCGTAAGAACTTAAACCTTTTTCTAACTGTGTATAGCCAGCATGAAGTTGTGAAGTTGCATGAGATAATACACTTATATTTTCATTTACTAAAGTTAACCCACTCTCAATTTGCTGTGCACCTTGTGCTCCGTCATTTATGCCATTTGATAGTTGATTTAAAGCTGTTCCTAATGCCGATACACCATTTTTCGCTTCATTTGTTCCATCAATTAACTTTTGAACGTTTGCAAGACTATTTGAGTCCTTATTACCCATCTTATCTTTCGCAGTAGTTAATCCATCATTAATTTCCTTTATACCACCATTGGCATCTCCTAAACCTGTATTTAGTTCCCCCGCTTGTTTATTTATATATAGTTCTTTAATCCTATCACCAGTTGGACGTGTCGGTGAATATACTTCTGAAACACCTTTCACTTTCAAAATCTTATCAGTTAGTTCATCTAAAGTTTGAAGCGAACTCGCCTCATCTAACTTGTTATTCGATTGAATGACTAACGTACTTGGTGAAGAAAAACCAGGTGGAAAATGTTCTTCTATTACGTTAATCCCCATTTTCGACTCATATTTATTGTCTACTTCAAATAAATCGTTGTAATTAAGTGTATTAGAATACTTTAATACGAAAGGAATCGATATCACGAATACAATAATTAAAGCTACAAATGGTCTTGCTACTGAGTTTTTTGCAAAGAATCCCCATAAGCGACTATCTTCATGACCTTTAAAATTTTTAACTGGATAAAACATTCCTTTTCCTAATAGCACCATGAAAAATGGATTTAATGTGGTTAAAACGAGTAATAATACGAAAACACCAATTGCTACCGCTGAAGTAGATTGATATAATTTAAAACTCGCTAAAGCAAGAGATGCAAAACCAATTAGTACTGCTATCCCGCTATATAAAACGGTTTTCCCTGCCGATTTAAATGTTTCTTTCGTAGCCAAAAATGCGTTTTCTTGTTTACTTAATTCTTCTTTAAATCTCGTAAATAATAAAATGTTATAGTCTGTTCCAACCCCAAACAGGACAACAACTACAAACACTTGTGTAAAGTTAGAAAATGGAAAATTAAATTGATCTACTAAATGAGCAATAATCCCCATTGAAACTAAATATGATACCCCAACAGTAAGAAGAGAAACAATTGGAACAATAGGTGAACGGAATACAATGATTAATATTACAAGAATGAAAATGATAGAAATAACTTCAGTCTTTTTCACTCCCTCTTGAGAAGATGTAAGAAAATCTCCCGCGATTAAATCACTTCCTGTTAAGTACGTTGTTACCCCTTTCGTTTTCACTTTATTATGAAGGTTATTTGTAACTTTCGATATTTCACCATGCTTTTTATCTATCGATATTTGCGTTAAAATAGTCGTATTATCTTTAGAAACTAATCGTTTCTCTAAGTCTTTATTATCTAAATGTGAAAGAACTTCTTTAATTCCTAATTGTTCTTTTTCATTTTGCAAAGCGTTGATTGTTTTTATTATTTCCTCTTTTTGCTCAGTCGTTAAAGCTGTTTTACTACCACTATTAAAAACAACTATAATGTCATACTTTTCTGTCCCGTCTTTATCCATTTCTTTTATCATTTTGTCAGCAATACTACTTTGTTCTGTATTAGGAATCGTAATGTGCCCTTTTTCTTTCACTAATTTATCCATATTAGGCATCGTTACGATCATTGTAATGGTAATAACTATCCATAATAGAAAAGATAAACTTCTCCAATTTTTCAGCTTGCTCATTTGCATCATCTCCCGCGATTAAAATTTTACGCTAGTTACGGAATGAATATTCATTCCTATCATTTTATTACATTATTTTGTAAACTCTATTAAACTAGTCTTTCCGGAATGAATATTCATTCCTTTAGTTGCACAAATCCCCTCTCCTACTCTCATTTTTTAATTCTATTCAGGAATGAATATTCATTCCTGTCCTTATAAAGCTATAGAATCAAATGATTCTAATAGCGTTCCAAGAGCTTTCTTCCAATTCTTTTACTAACTCTTTCGAGTATTCTAATTGCCCTGTTGCAATTACTTTCGTTAATTTTTCTAACGGTTGATATACAATAATAATTAAAGCAACTGGAGGCAATGGACGAAGAAAACCTTTTGCGATTCCATCTTCAATAATATTCATAAAGAAGCCTATAAAATCGTCAAATATTTTCTTACTTTGTTCATCAAGAAAATAACTATCACAGTGAGAATTTGTAAATAAAAAAGCATCCACATTGTTTCTCGCAAATTCAAATAAACGGTTATACGTATGACTAAACTGTTCGCGAATATTTGCTTCAACAGGAAAATCTGTTTTTATCATTTCAGAAAGCTCTAACATACTTTTTGAAAATAACGAGTTAACAAGTGCCTCTTTATTTTCAAAATAGCGATAAATAGTACCCGCACCGACCTTTGCCTTTTCAGCGATCATTGGAATTGTCGTACCATCGTAACCACGCTCTGCAAAAAGTTGCATCGCAGCATCAAAAATATCCTCTTGTTTGTTTTTAGCCATTTTTTCCACCTCTATTTTCAGGAATGAAAATTCATTCCGTTTTTAATTATAAATTACAGGGAATAAAAGTCAAGTGCGTGACTACGTATAGTTGCAATTTTATTCCCTTGTTTGTGAATAAAATTATATCAGCGATTTTCAGGATATATCGACTTACCGACAAAAATTAACAAGATGAGATGGAGCTATCTCAAAATTTCGTTCGAAACAACTCCATCTTATATGCAAATTAAAAGAAATCATAAATAAACGCTTTACGTATCGGAACTATATCCTCAAATGCTTGTATTTCCTCTTCACTTCCGCTAATTAATTCAAGTTCATTTAGTTCTAATGGGCGTTTGTATCCAAACAATATTGTAGATAGTGCATTTATATCTAGTTTGATCCCTTTATCCATTGGTTCTTCTATAATTGTTATTTCATCATTTGCAAGTCTCACTGATACATTATTCCACGGTGCAAATGAATCTGTAATATGTAAAATGACTTCTTGTTGTACATTGTTCCAGTTTAATTCATATTGTTTTAAAAACTGCTCCACATCAACAATTCTGCCCATAAAATACGGCTTTATTTCTGCCTTCACTCGCGGTTCTTGCAATGTATATAACAACGGTTCGTTTTCACTTACTGTCATTTCAAGTTCTTTAATCATAGAATCATGCTGGCAAATAAATTTCCATAGACCATTTCGTGCTTCATTATGCAATGGAACAAATTCTTCTACTATCATTTTGTTGTTTTCAATTTTATATAACATGTAGCCTGCTGCCGTTTTATCTTTATCGTAATAAATTGCTAATGTTAAATCATCATAAACTACTTGTAACCACCATTTTTCATTGCGAACTAGCATACCAGAAAAACGTTCTGCAAATGTTTCATAAAGCTTCTCGACCTCTTCTGGATGATTTTCTTTATTGAAACGTTTCACAGTACCATTCACTTGTTTTTTCATAACTAAATCACTTTTTTTCATATGACATACAAGGAGATCCGCACAAAGTTCCCAGCCATATTTACGGTAAAATGCAACAGCAAATGGATGTAACATCGATACTGTATATCCGTCTTTTTTCATCGTTTGAAGTGAATGTTGAAGCAATTCTTTCACATAACCACTTCTTCTGTATTCTGGATACGTCGCTACCCCTGCAACGCCACCCATTTTAAATTTTTCTTTTCCTATGTAAATATGAAACGGAATAAGGTGTAGTTTTGCCGCTAAGTCCTCCCCTTCCATAATACCGTATACTTCATGAATTTCCTTCATTTTTGTAAGTTGTTGCTGCATTCTTTCTTCTTCTACTTTATATTGAAAAGCGTATTCTGATAAGCATAGTGCTTCTCTAAATTTATCTTCTTTTAATCGTATAACGTTCATATGTTTCTCCCCTTTCTTTGTTTGAATTGTACCATAATTTAAAATATTACAGTGCGGTGAATGAAATTATATTGGCTTAACGACACAAATTCAATATAAAAAAAGCAGATACATCTTGTATCTGCTTCTCATTACTTTATCCCGCTTTAACGGGCAGTAAGACCCCCACCTCAAAATTTAGCGAAAGCAAAGAATTTAGGTAGGGGATCAACTGCCCGTAAAAGTCCGATTGGTTCAACTAATAATCAGTGGGGGATGAAGCCCCCCACTGATTAAAGTTTCACTTTATTTAGCTAATTTTTGAAGTTCTTCGAAGAATGTAGGGTATGATACACCTACTGCTTCTGCGTCTTCAATTGTTGTTTTTCCTTCTGCTAGACAGCCGGCAATCGCAAGCATCATTCCAATGCGGTGATCACCATAACTATTAACTGTATTACCTTTTAGAGCTGATTTCCCGTAAATAATCATCCCATCGTCAGTTGCTTCTATACGAGCTCCTAGTTTCGTTAACTCTGCAACGACTGTATCAATACGGTTCGTCTCTTTTACTTTTAATTCGTGTGCATCTTTAATAACTGTAATTCCTTCTGCTTGCGTTGCCGCTAATGCAATTACAGGAATTTCATCGATTAATCTAGGGATAATATCTCCACCGATTTCGATTCCTTTTAATGAAGATGTTTCAATTGTAATGTTTGCAGCTGGTTCTGATGATCCTTCGTTAATTGGCTCTACAGTGAACGTAGCACCCATTTTCTCTAAAACATCAATAATACCTGTACGAGTTGGATTCATGCCTACATTTTGTAATACTAGTTTACTATTTGGAATAATTGCACCTGCTACTAAGAAAAATGCAGCTGATGATACGTCACCTGGTACTTGAACATCTGTCGCTGTTAACTTTTGTCCACCTGCTAGTTTCACTGTCTTTCCTTCGCGAGTTACTGTAACGCCAAATGCTTCAAGCATTCTTTCCGTATGATCGCGGGAAATATGTGGTTCTGTAACAGCTGTTACACCTTCTGCACGAAGTCCAGCAAGTAAAATAGCTGACTTTACTTGTGCGCTTGCTACCGGAGAAGTGTATTCAATTGCTTTTAAATCTCCACCACGTATTGTGAGCGGTGTAAACGTTCCTTCTTCGCGCCCATCAATGTTCGCACCCATTTGTTTTAATGGATTCGTTACACGTTTCATCGGTCTTTTTGCAATAGATGCATCACCTTGTACGCAAGAGAAAAATGGTGTATTTGCCAAAATTCCTGACATTAAACGTATAGTTGTACCAGAATTACCAACATCTAATACAGCTTTCGGTTCTTGCAGGCCTTCTAATCCTTTCCCAACTACAGTGACTTCATCACCGTTTTGCACGATGTCTACTCCCATTTCTTTAAAACAAGAAATTGTACTTAAACAATCTGCGCCGGGCAAGAAACCTTTAATAGTTGTTTTTCCTTCTGCAATCGCGCCGAACATAACAGCGCGGTGAGAAATCGATTTATCTCCCGGAATTGTAATGTTGCCACTTAATCCGTTATTAACAGGTTGTATCGTTCTTTCCTTCACGTTTTCACCTTCTCATTTAAATTGTTTCATACGTTTGATATTTTTCTTCTCCAAGCGCTAGCTTTGCTTTCGTACGATCTTCTTCTCGTTGGAAGCTAATACGTAATACCCCAAGTAATCCTTCACGCGCTTCTAATATTTGCAAGTTCGTAATACTAATTTCCTCGCGAGCCAAAATACTCGTAATATGAGCCAATGCCCCTACTTTATCTAAAACATCCACGTATAAGTCGTGATAGGCAGGGATTGCCCCTCTCTTTCGTACTGGTAAAGAGTCACGGTATTCTTTCGCTTCTGTAAAATAGTTTTGAATCTCGCCTGCATCTCCGGTAGAAACTGTATCATATAAATCTTCCATTTCAGAGATCCACTCTTTTAATAATACCATTAAATGCTCACGATTTTGCTTAACAATATCACTCCACATTTTCGGACTACTAGATGCGATACGTGTAATGTCTTTAAATCCTCCGGCAGCTAGTTGATGAATGAGTGGATTATCTCCTGCATGTTTCTCCACTTGCTTTACTAATCCAGCGGCAATAAGATGCGGGAAATGACTTACAATCCCTGTTACATAATCATGTTCTTCTGTATTTAAAACAAGGAAATGTGACCCTGTTCCTTTTAACCAATCTTTTAACTCTTCCACATGTTCATTTGGCACATGATTCATTGGCGTTAAAATATAAAATGCATTTTCAAATAAATGCGCTTTTGCACTTTCCACTCCCGTTTTATGAGAACCTGCCATTGGATGTCCACCAATGAAAGAAATTTCCTTTGAAAATAAAGCTTCCGCTTCGTTCATAATTGTTCCTTTTGTGCTACCAACATCGGTTACAATAACATCTTCTCGTAAACGAAATGACGCTAATTTGTGTAATAACTTCTTCGTTTCTTCAACTGGAGAAGCAAAAATAATTAGATGTGCCTCTTCACATGCATGTTGTAAATCTACTGCTATTTCATCTACTACGTGTAATTCTTTTGCACGCTCTACTTGTTCTTGAAATATATCATAACCTGTTATCGTTACATCGTGCTCTTTCTTAATTGCTAATGCGAGAGAGCCTCCGATTAAACCAGTTCCAATTAATACTACCTTTTTACGCATTTGCCTCATCTCGAGACTTTCTTTTTTTATTTTCAAAGTGTTGTTGTAACACTGAAATCACTCCTTCATTTTGCTCCCTTGTTCCGACTGTAATACGGACGCCATTTGGGAACGGACGAATAATAAATCCTGCGTGTGCACAAGCTTCATAAATTTCTCCAGCATTCTCAACTGGCAAGAAGATGAAATTTGTTTGCGATGGATAAAATGGAATATCATTTTCCTTACAAAAGCTCTCGTATTGTTGTAATCCCTCTGTATTCACACGAACTATTTCTTCAATAAACTCGTCATCACCAAAAGCAATCGTAGCTGCTTTTTGCGCTAATGAAGATACGTTAAATGGCAAACGTACGACATTTAATTTCTCGATTAGCTCTTCCTGTCCAATCGCATATCCAACACGGAAAGAAGCTAATCCGTAAGCTTTAGAAAATGTTCTAAGTATAAGAATATTTTTATATTTTTCTAAAAGCGGTAATGTCTCTGGAAAATCTTTTGCTGTTACGTATTCATAGTACGCTTCATCAATGACAATTAACGTATTTTCACTAATCCCTTCAATGAATTGAGTCAATTTTCGGTCATTCACATATGTGCCTGTCGGGTTATTCGGATTACAAATCCATACGATTTTCGTATTATTATTTACCGCTGACGAAATTTCGTCTAAATCGTATACACCGTTATTTAATGGAACTTCATTCACTTCACACCCTTCAATAATTGCATGATGACGGTACTGCGGGAATGTTGCCCCAGCCGTTACGATGTTATCTCCTGCTTTAAGTACTGCACGACTTATTATTTGAATGACTTCATCTAAACCACTACCGCAAAGTACTTGTTCCATTTGTACATGTAACTTATTTGCAATTGTTTGACGAAGCGTTGTAGCACCTCCGTCAGGGTATAAAGCATGGTCCAACCACGATTTTTGCAACTCATCTAAAACACGTGGTGAGCAGCCGAATGGATTTTCATTCGATGCTAATTTCACAAACGAATGATCTCCGTACGCTTCTTTCATTTGTTCAGGTGATTTACCTGGTTTATATGGTTGTAATGATGATAGTTGATCCTTTACTTGCATGTTAAAACCACCTTTTTATTAAAATTCTTTTGCGTATTTATTATGTTGCGTAATGTTTTGCTGAATTAACTCCATACGATCTTTTCCGAATTGTTCGACTAGTGCATGTGCAAGTTCCCATGCTACAACAGATTCAGCTACTACACCTGCTGCTGGTACTGCACAGCTATCAGATCTTTCAATACTCGCTTGAAATGCTTCTTTCGTATCAATATCAACACTTGCTAACGGTTTGTATAATGTAGGTATTGGTTTCATTACACCTCTTACGACAATTGGCATTCCCGTTGTCATACCGCCTTCTAAACCACCGGCATTATTCGTTTTTCTCGTGTATCCTTGTTCTTCATCCCATAAAATTTCATCGTGCACTCTACTTCCTGGCTGTCTTGCTGCTTCAAAACCAACGCCAATTTCAGCACCTTTAAATGCATTAATACTCATAATTGCACCAGCAAGTTTTGCATCTAATTTACGATCGTAATGAACGTAACTACCAACGCCAATCGGCATTCCTTCCGCAATGACTTCAACAATGCCCCCGATCGAATCTCCGCTACTTTTTGCATGATCAATCGCATCCATCATCTCTTGTTCTACTTCTTTATCTAAACATCGAACTGGTGAGTTTTCAGTAATTGTTTGAATTTCTTCAATTGACAAGTTAGAAATATGTTTTGCTTGTACTCCACCAATTTCAAGTACATGCCCTGCAATTTCTACGCCTAATTCTTTTAAAATTTGTTTCGCAACCGCACCAGCAGCTACACGAACTGTCGTTTCTCTTGCAGATGAGCGCTCTAGTACGTTTCTTATATCACGGTGACCGTATTTAATTGCTCCATTTAAATCCGCATGTCCTGGACGTGGTTTCGTAATTGTACGTTTCATGTCTTTACTTTCTTTTTCCGAAATTGGTTCTGCACCCATTACTTTCGTCCAATGTTTGAAATCATCATTTTTTACGATTAACGTAATTGGTGAGCCAAGTGTCATCCCATGACGAACCCCACTTACAATTTCAACTGTATCCGTTTCAATTTGCATACGTCTTCCGCGTCCGTGCCCTTTTTGTCTTCTTAATAATTCTTTATTTATATGTTCCGCCGCCAGCGTTAAACCTGCTGGTACACCTTCTAAAATAACTGTTAACTGCGGTCCATGTGATTCTCCAGCTGTAACGTATCTCATTTCTCTTGCCCCTTTACTATTTTTTTGTACAAAAAAGTCCCTACTGAGCGCTCAGTAGGGACGATGTTCATCGCGGTACCACCCTAGTTGTAGACTTCTTTCGTCTACCTCTCTTCTTCTTTAACGATCATTAGACCGTCTTTCCCATCAAAAGTTGACGAAAAAGATGCTCCAAGGCTGTAATTCATGCTTATCTTTGTACTGATTCACACCGACCATCAGCTCTCTTTAACAGTGAGATAAGCACTACTGTTTCCTCTTCAGCGCATTTATGATATGGAATTAAGATAATTTATTTTTGAATCCTTTTAACTCTTCCATGAATTTATGGAATTCTGGAATATCCATTTGTTGTGCAGAATCTGATAATGCCACTGCTGGGTCTGGGTGTACTTCAGCCATTACTGCATCTGCGCCAATTGCAAGTGCTGCTTTCGCTGTTGGTAATAATAAATCTCTACGGCCAGTTGAATGCGTTACGTCAACAACAACTGGTAAATGTGTTTCTTTCTTTAAAATCGGTACTGCTGAAATGTCTAATGTGTTACGTGTTGCTCTTTCGTATGTGCGGATACCGCGCTCACAAAGAATAATTTGGTCGTTACCTTGTGCAATGATGTATTCCGCTGCATTAATGAACTCATCAATTGTTGCTGCTAATCCACGTTTTAATAATACTGGCTTGTTAACTTTACCTACAGCTCGTAGTAAATCGAAGTTTTGCATGTTACGTGCACCAACTTGAATTACATCAACGTAGTCTAATGCCATTTCAACATCGTTTGGATTTAAAATTTCACTAATGATCGCTAAGTCGAACTCATCTGCTACTTGGCGTAAAATTTGTAATCCTTCTACTCCTAAACCTTGGAAATCGTATGGAGATGTTCTCGGTTTGAAAGCACCACCGCGCATTAATTTTAAGCCTTGGTCTTTCATCGCTTGCCCTACTTGGCGAACTTGCTCTAAGCTTTCGACCGCACAAGGTCCCATAATGAACGTTTGTGTTCCGTTACCAATCAATTCACCTTTTACATCAACAATTGTGTTTTCTTGTTTCTTTTTACGTGATACTAGTAATGCTTTACGGTTATCATCTTCTTGTAATTCTAAGCTAGCTTTGAAGATTGTTTTGAAAATATGTTGAACCGTTGACGTTTCGAATGGTCCTTCGTTATTCTCTGCGATCATATCAAGTACTTCACGCTCACGTACTGGATCAAAACGTTTCGTACCTTGTACTTGCTTTTGCTCTCCAATTTTTTGAACGATTTCACCACGTTTGTTTAAAAGGTGTAATAATTGTAAGTTAATTTCATCTACCTGTTTACGTAATTGATCTAATTCATGATTTGCCATTTGGAAATCCTCCTCTAATGTTTTAAAAGTATAGTAAGAGAATGAAAAATTCTCTATTTTCTGAACTGGTCAATTATACAAATTTAAAGTGGAATCGATACCTCTTCTTATTTTAAACTAATAATTAGTACAAAGACACTATCTACTAGTTAAAAACCCACTTTTTTTGTACAAAAAATCCCTACTGATCCAATCAGTAGGGACGATATTTATCGCGGTACCACCCTAGTTGTAGACTTCTTTCGTCTACCTCTCTTCATTGTTAACGATCATCTGACCGTCTTTCCCTTCATAAAGATATATACTATCTTTACTACGAAAAAGATGCTCTAGGACTGTAATTCGCTCTTGTTTTTGTACTGGTTCACACCAACCACCAGCTCTCTGTTACAGGGAAACAACAACTACTGCTTTTCCTTTCAACGCATGCATATTTAATTTTCAAGTTGGGCCACTAAAATACAAAAAGTCCCTACTGAATAAATCAGTAGGGACGATATTTATCGCGGTACCACCCTAGTTGTAGACTATCTTTCCGTCTACCTCTCTTCACTGTTAACGATCAATTGACCGCTTTTTCTTCATAAAGACAATTCTATCTTTACTATGAAAAAGATGCTCCAAGACTGTAATTCATGATTATCCCTGTACTGGTTCACACCAACCACCAGCTCTCTGTTACAGTAAGACTAACCACTACTGTGATCTCTTCATTGCACTTTGTTTATTCAAATGTTTTTTGAAATTGAATAAGTATGATTCGTATTATAGAACGCTTTTCAAAACACTGTCAACAACTTTTTATATATTTTTTAAAATTCCACTTTCGTCCTACATATCTTCTTGTAAATTCTCCATAACAATTCCGATGCGAATTATCTCATTATCAATGGCATTTATTGCATGTTTTTCTACTCTATACCCGATTAATAATTCTTTTATTTGAATGATTTCCGTTTCAAGTAAATCCGCTTCCTGAAGCGTTTGCAGTAAAGTGAAAAATACGTTTGCATACAACTCTTTATACATCTTTATACTCTCTGTCTTTTCAAGTATTTCATTAAATAACTGTTTTAACTCCGTTTGATTTCCCTTTCCACCTACGTCAGAAAATGATTTACAAATTATCGATAACCCTCTTTCTACTATTTCATCCATAAATAAAATAATACGTAAAAGCATTACATATTCTCTAGCTGTGATTTCACCCATTTTCGGTCGTTCTCGCAAAAATATACTGAGCCAAGCTGCCCAAAATTTTTGTTGTTCTCTTGCACTTAACGTTTTGACGTAATAGCATAAAAACTGCATAAATTTAATTTTATTTTCTTCATTTTCTCGTATAAGTAAAGGGTATAACCAGTCTGTTTTTTGTTCCCAATACAGTACACATTTAATAAATACAAAACTGAGCCATTTTAAGAAAGCTTCCCTCGTATGCGGATGTAATACTTCCAAATGTTCTACTGCATACTTAATAAATCGCTTCATTTCTGTAAATAAAGGTAAATTGATTTGTGTGTAACATAAGCCGGCCCATGCATATTTCGTAATCTCATTTTCCTTCTTTAACTCTAAGTACGGTAACAAATATTTTCGGCACCATTGCTTCTCAATATGATAAAGAAATGTAATATCTGCTACTAAACGAGCTATCATAAAATTTGTCCGTTCTGTACTAATTCTTACTTGTTCTTCAAACAAAAATAAATATTCATACACATTACGATCGTATAAATGATCATATGATAACAGTTTTAATAGTACAGCTGTCATTTTCCCAGCAGGATGCTGAATCGATTCATTGTAAAAATCTTGTTTTCCAAGCTTAAAATCTGTGTCACTTTTCATGACTTGAGGGAATACCGAAAAAGCAAATCGTTTTACATTGCGTATACTATTTTCCTCTAACTCTTCTAATCGATTACTAATTTCATATAGAAAGCTACTAATTAACCAATGAAAAGCAGTATTTCTAACGAATTTCTGTAATAGAGGAATAACTTTTTGTATTTGTTCATTTGTCAGTCCTCGGTTATTTCGCCACTCTCTAATACAAACAAACCAAACTTCATTACTTATTTCGTGCATACCTACTAATTGATAAGCAAATGAAATACTCCATTCTGTATTCAATTTACATGCTTTCGATAACATCTCTAAAAAATGACGTTGTTCAAACACACCGTCTTGAGAAAATTGACGGACTTGTTTCATAATTTCTTCATCTTTCAGCTGCAATAATCCATCGGCAGTTACATTACAAGTAATACTTTGTTCTGCGGCCTCTTTCTTTTGTACACTGTATCGATCAGAATGAAAGTGAGGATGTTTTTGCTTCATTACCTCATAACCTTTTGCTGTAGATGGACTATTTGTATCACAATTGAATAATAAATCTAAAACGAAACAAACATCAAATGCCCTCTCCTCTGCAAGATCCTTTAGTACAATTTGAATGACTTCTTCTTTTGTTTTTTCTAAAGAGAGTGCGTAATGATTTTTTATAAGTTGAAAAACTTCGTGTTTATACGTGACATCTAAAAGAATCCCTTCTTGTAATAACCATTTTATTTTCTCATCAGCGCTAACAAATATATTTTTATTCATCGCATCAATTGCAATTCGGTTTTGAAGTATGCTGTTTGCTTCTATCATTTCTGTAATATAATAATTTGCTTTTTTCTCATTGTTTTCACATAGATAGGCTAAACATTCCTTTACAATTTGAATTAAAAATGCAAGATCATTTTGCTGAAACTCTTTTTCCGCATTTTCTTTATCCCTTTTTTTCAGTGCCGTTTGCCTTAGTGATAACATTCGCATCTTCTCTATTCCCATCATCATAATGGGAACGGCGTAATAAGAAATATGCGGTTTCATCTTTTCGTTCCAAATTTGCTCCACATAAGAAAATATAGACACGGGTAAACGACTCGACTCCTCAAGTTCTATTGATTCCCCGGTATCATTTCCCCACTTTCTTTCACGCTTCAACTTAAGTTTTCCGTCCAAAATAAACGTTAATAACAATAAAGCGATTTCTTTATGCTCAGGAAAAGAACATTTTTGCAGTAAGTAAGAAATTGTTTCGATCGATTTACTATCTTTTTCAGCTGTTTCTACTAAAAGCAGTGTCCATCTTGCAAACAACAACGGGTCCATTTTCATTTTCGTTTCGTTTAAGTAGCTACAAATTGTTCTCCATAATAAAGGAGATATTTTTGAGTGATTTTTAAATATCAATTGAAATAATTCTTTTTGATGACTAAAAAGAAATTGTTCCACTAACCATTTTGCAAGTAATTCATCTACCTCGTTATAGTTTGATGTAATTAAAAATAAATTTTGTAATTTCCCTTCCGCTTCAAGCCATTCCACCCATTCATAATCATGAGCAAATTCAACGAAGTAGCGGACTGTTTCAATTTTTTTTATGGATTGTTTTATGTATGATAATTGTTCCTGCTCTACTGATGGCGGAACTGTTACTATGTCACGAATTCGCATTCGTTTTGTAATATAATTATCACCCATTAACTCAGCCCATCGTTTCACTGCTTTAACGAGAGACTGATGATTATTTCCTTTATTCGGATACACGATTGGCCGTATTCCTAAATGCTCCCAGTGGTACGTGTTTTCCCCTTGTGCGACAAATGCATAACGCCTTGTACTTGGTGGTAAACCAGTTGCTAAATATTTCATTACTGGATCATTATGGCTATATCCAACGAACAAAACGGTATAATTCGAGAATAAATCAACTAAAAATCTTCTTGCCCATCCTTCCGTCAAGTAAGCCCTTCCAAAATCACCATCTGTTAAAATTAATGCTTCTTTCTCTTGTTCTATATTACCATGTATGTAAGCGAGTCCTTTAAACGCTCTACCTGTAGGTAACGCAGGTGCGTAATATACGTTTAATTCTCTATTCATTTCTTTTATCGCAGTTGTAAAATGTCGATCGAAATTTGTCGTTACAATTCGAACTTCCGTGTCTAAAGGAAACAACCTCGGAATTGCATAATGAAGCGGATTCGGTTTTGACTTTTCTATATGAACTAGATCTCTGGCAACTTGATGTACATCTTTTGATTTCGCAATTTTACCAAGATAATAATCATGTGGTTCTGTTATTTCACGCTTTTCTACATATAACGTTTTCGCAATTTCATCAACAAGATCATCAAAATTCGGTAAGTTTGATTTCCCTTTCATAGAAACTCCCGCTCCAACAAATAATACTAACTTTCCCTGTTCAAGATGATCAATTAACTCGTCTGGAATTTCTACTTCTGAAGTAATCCACACCCAGGATTCCCCCTTACCTAAAAATGTCATATACCCTCATTTTACTATAACATTTTTTCTTTGTTTTTTTAATATTTAGACAAAGATAGAACATGAAAAAGTTTTATGTAAATATATTCGTTACAGTGTATGAACTCCTAAATTTATTGTAAAACTATGTATAAATCGGAGGTGTAAATATTGAATGATTTTACTGTAGTGCTTATCAAGTTTATATCGTGCATTATCGCATTTAGTATTGGACTCGCTTTATTTTTCCCTGCAACATTCGTCCAAATTATTTCATTTAGTCTCTTTGTAACAATCGTATCTTATATGTTCGTTGATAAAATCATATTAAATCGAATCGGCAATACTGGTGCCATTATGTCGGATTTTCTACTAACGTATTTAAGCGTATGGATTTTCGGTAATATTTTATTAGACAATTACATGCAAATTGCATGGGGCAGTTTCCTTTCCGCTATTGTCTTTACATTATCTGAAGTAATCGTTCATCGTTTTTCTGGCTCTCACACAAGGCACCACAACGATAATATTCGTATTAATCGTCGCTTCGCATATGGTACGGAGTTTGCGGAAGAACAGAATATATTGGATAAGGATAAGAAGAAGTAATCTTTTGATGCAGGAGCGCCCTTTTTAATTATGTGGTGCTCCTTTTTTGTGTTTTCATTATGGTATGTGAAATTATATCGACGTGTATTCAAATATATCTATCGTAACTTGAAATATATCAATGCTCATTTCAATATATCGACGTTTCGACAAACAATATCGATTTCCCGACATTATTTGTCACGATTTCCTCTAATAAAAAAACTGCCTCTTATTTAGAGACAGTTACTTTCAAATCTTTTAATGTAACGACATCAGCAAACGCTCCAAACACTACGTTATGATGTTTCACAATGTCTTCAGCACGTAATACTTCTGTATCAAACGTACTATGTGCATCACTCACTAACGTTACTTTATACCCTTCACTAAACGCTCTGCGCGTTGTCGTATCCACACAGTACTGCGTCTGCATTCCTGAAATGATAACATGATCGATTCCCTTGTCTTGCAATACTTCTTTTAGGTTCGTCTTGTGGAATGAATCCGGAGTCGTTTTTTCAACCACACAATCCCCTTCTAGTGGAGCGATTGCCGCATGGATCTTCCACCCATCTGTACCTTTTTCTAACGGATGGTCTTTCGGGCCGTTATGTTGGACATAAATTACCGGAATATCATTTGAACGGCATTCCCCAATAAGCTCTTGTAATGTCTCTAAAAACTTTTCCCCATTATGTACTGGCATTCCTGCTGTATACATACCTGCTTGCACATCGATTACGATTAATGCTTTTTTCATATCGCACAGCTCCCTTTGTTTATATTCCATCATCCAACAATCTTCTAATACCCCTTCATGCAGTTCATGTTCTTTTAAAATCTTTACCTTTTTAAATCCGCATTTTTCATAACACTTTATTGCACGTTCATTATTTACTTTCGGGTCCATTGCGATTGCTTCTGCTCCCGTGTTCTCCATAATATATGTAATTGCTGCCTGAACAAGTTTAGTTCCAATGCCCTTTTCCCAATAGGCGGGTTCTCCGATAAATTGATCCATTCCCCATACATTTTGTGATGCTTCATAGTCATATAAAGTTTTCCACTCTGAATCAACTGGATACATTTGAATATAACCGATCGGCATACCATCAAACTCTATTAAGCATCTTTTTTCATGACTATTTGGATTATGTATAAAATGATCCAGTACCATTTCTACTGATTGCGGATTATCTCGTCCTTCATAATACTGCAACACTTCTGGGTCTGTTAACCATTTTGAAATGGTTGATGCATCCTCTTCTACTACATACCTAACCGATACATTATCTTTTTGAAATAGCATATAGTACCTCTTTTTAATTATTTATATTTTTTCTTGTAGTGAAATCTTTCATTGCCCCTATTAGTGCGTATGGTAACAATGTAATCGCAAAAAAAGCTGTAAACATATTAAAATGAGGGATTTTATATGGCGTGAACCATTCTGTGAAAAATTGAGAATTTAATACTCTATTTAAAAATTCTCCGCTAGATCTAAAGTTTGGTGCCCATGCAGTTACTTCACAAATAATAAACAACAATTGTACAATTATAAATGCCCCAAGGTAGCGAAACCATATTCTTTTCCAAATTGGCTGCGCCTTATTTAATTTTGCTTCCATTTAGCCCCCACCTTTTTTATTTGCATCCTATTAATTATACACTTTCTACGTTTCATTTGTTAAAATTTTCTATATAATCATTCAAGTTTTGGGGATACATTATGTCTAATCCTATACTTAAAACAACTTTAATCATCCTTAGAGGAAACTCCGTAAGTGGTAAAACAACAATCGCAAAAAAACTGCAAGAACATTTCGGACAAGGTACACTTTTAGTATCACAGGATGTTGTACGTAGAGATATGCTTAGAGTACACGACACGATGGGGAATTTATCACATGATTTACTATTTGAAATTACAAAGTACGGAAAAGGAAAATGTGAGTTTGTTATTTTAGAAGGTATTTTAAACAGTCGTAGATACGGTGATATGCTGAAAGAATTAATACATTATTTTGAAGGAAACGCGTATACATATTACTTTGATTTATCGTTAAAAGAAACGATTCGACGACATAACACAAGGGAAAAACGGCATGAATTTGGTGAGGATTCCCTAGAAAAATGGTATAATCCACACGATACAATTGAAGTTGCTAGAGAAACTATTTTTACAGATAACTTCACGCAAAAAGATATATTTGATGCGATTCTTAATGATATTATGGTACGAAAATAAGACCGACAGAATATGTCAGTCTTATTTTCATTATGTTATATTCTACATTTATTATAAAATTTTCACTTTAACAGTTTGTCTTCCCCAATTCATAGCCTTACTTTTTGAACCCATTAAAACATCAATGCGATTACCTTTAATTGCACTTCCAGTATCTCCAGCGATAGCTTCTCCATAACCTTCTACCCATACTTTAGATCCTAATGGGATTACTTTCGGATCTACTGCGATAATTCTCATATTCGGATTAGCCGTTAAATCATGCCCCATCGCAGTTAAAACACGTCCACCATATGTACCATTCTCACTTGGATCAGCAGTATACGCTGTCGCTACTACCGTTAATTCACGTTTAGCAGACTGTATGTTGTTTTTAGATACTTCTTTCGCTCTCTCTTCTTCTTTTGCTTTTGCTACTTCTCTTGCTCTCTCTTCTTCTTTTGCTTTTGCTATTTCTCTTGCTCT
>NZ_JBXUNO010000001.1:1903756-1904093 GCF_057197025.1 Bacillus sp. LSHTCR4
TTGCTCTCTCTTCTTCTTTTGCTTTTGCTATTTCTCTTGCTCTCTCTTCTTCTTTTGCTTTTGCTACTTCTCTTGCTCTCTCTTCTTCTTTTGCTTTTGCTATTTCTCTTGCTCTCTCTTCTTCTTTTGCTTTTGCTATTTCTCTTGCTCTCTCTTCTTCTTTTGCTTTTGCTACTTCTCTTGCTTTCTCTTCTTCTTTTGCTTTTGCTACTTCTCTTGCTCTCTCTTCTTCTTTTGCTTTTGCTACTTCTCTTGCTTTTTCTTCTTCTTTTGCTTTTGCTACTTCTCTTGCTTTTTCTTCTTCTTTTGCTTTTGCTACTTCTCTTGCTTTTTCTTC